>JALULB010000271.1 GCA_027041035.1 Sedimenticola sp.
GGCCATCCGCGTGGGCAAGGCTGCCATCCGCCCGCACCGGCAGCCCGGTATCCGTGACAACAAGGACCTGTTGAACATGCTTCACCACATCCGCGAGGTCACCGGCAAGCCGGTCGGCTTCAAGGCGGTGCTCGGTCAGGCTGGCTGGCTGGATGCGTTGTTCACGCTGATCAATCAACTCGGTCGCGCGGATTACGCGCCCGATTTCATCACCGTGGACGGTGCCGAGGGCGGCACCGGCGCGGCGCCGATGCCGCTGATCGACGCGATGGGCCTGCCGGTGCGCGAGGCCCTGCCGCTACTGGTCGACAAGCTGGTCGAGCACGATCTGCGCGACCGCGTCAAGGTGATCGCGTCGGGCAAGCTGATCAACCCGACGGATGTCGCCTGGGCGCTGTGCATCGGCGCGGACTTCATCGCCTCGGCGCGTGGTTTCATGTTCGCGCTGGGCTGCATCCAGGCGTTGCAGTGCAACAAGAACACCTGCCCGACCGGCATCACGACGCACGACCCGCGCTTGCAGCAGGGTCTCGACCCCAGCGACAAGGCGGTACGTGTCGCCAATTACGCGCGCAACATGGTCTACGAGGTGGGCACCATCGCGCATTCCTGCGGAGTGCGCTCGCCGCGCGACCTGCGCCGCCAGCATGCCCGGGTCGTGCAGGCCGACGGGCGCTCGATACCGCTGGACGAACTCTGCCCGCGCCCCGCCTCCCGCAAGGCATCCATCGAAACCGAGCAGGCAGCCCCATGAGTCTCGCCACCACGCTACTCGTGTTGTCGGCCATGCTCGTCCTCGGCCTGCTCAGCCGACCGCTCTGCGACCGCCTGCATCTGCCCTACTCGGTGAGCATGCTGCTGATCGGTTTCATCGGCTCTGAAATCATCGTCGCGATGGGCCACGATACCGGTATCCGCGCCGAGTTGTTCTCGAACATCGTGTTCTATGGTCTGCTGCCGGTACTCATCTTCGAGTCCGCTTTCCATATCGACGCCGACGCCTTGCTCGACGAATTGCGCGGCGTGTTGCTGCTGTCGATCCCGGTACTCGTGTTGTCCACCTTTGTCGCCGCGATCCTGCTATACCATGGCATCGGCCACCCCGTCGGTTTTCCGTGGATGGCGGCATTGTTGTGCGGCGCCCTGCTGTCGGCAACCGAACCCTCGGCGATCCTGCCACTGTTGCGGCGCTCGGGCGTGCCGAAACGGGCGCGCATCCTGCTCGAAGGGGAAAGCCTGTTCAGCGATGGCACCGCCATCGTATTCTTCGGCATCCTGTTGTACCTGGCGACGCATCCATGGGAGCACATCACGACCGCCGACATCATCGCCCGCTTCCTTATCGTATTCTTCGGCGGCATGGCCTGCGGCCTGTTCGTCGGCGTCGGCTTTCTGTGGCTGGCGCGTCACTTCCGCGACCCGGTGATTCATGCCGCGATCACGCTGATCAGCGCCTATTCCTCTTATCTGATCGCCGAGGTCTGGCTGGGCGTCTCCGGCGTGATGGCGGTACTGATCACCGCGATCGTCATCGGCCGGCTGGTGCGCGCCGATCAGGATCAGGCCGGACTGGCCTTCGTCGATCGCCTTTGGCAGTTCAACGCCTTCTTTGCCGGCAGCCTGGTGTATCTTTTGATGGGTGTGACGATCACCGTGGCGATGTTCGAACAACGCTGGCTGGCGATGCTGATCGGCATCGGCGCGGTCATCGTCGCGCGGGCGCTCGGCATCCTGGTGGTCTCACCGCTGCTGAACCTCGGCAGGCCACGGCGCCTGTCATGGCGCGATCGCGGCGTTCTCGCCTGGGGCGGCCTGCGCGGCGCGGTCACGCTCGCGCTGGCGTTGTCGATCCCGGTCTCGCTCGACTATTGGTGGACAATCCAGTCGATCGCCTTCGGCGTGGTGGTCTTCAGCCTGTTCGCGCAGGCGCCCGGCATGCGTTGGCTGGTGTACGAACCCGACGCGTAACTACTTGCCCATGGTGCTCCAACATTACACAGTCACCGCTATTGGCTGTTTCTTCCAGAAAACGCCGTCAAAACATCCCTGTAGGCTCGACGGCGGCACTGCGGCTGCGCATTCCATGCTTCGCCTCAGCGTCCGGCTCCCCCTCCCTGGTGGAGCGTTCGTCCAGACTGAAAGTCCACCGGACTTTCAGTCTGGACTCACCCCTGCCGCCGACGTTTCCTCCAGAAACAGCCAATAGCGGTGACGACTTCCGCGGGGGGCGAGTAGTTAACCCGACGCTTGACCCATGTCAGCAAAGCTGCGAGTTACCGCCCGGCAGTGCTGGACACAAACCCTCCAAGGCAAGGATACTGACGGTGAAAAAGAAAAAGGATAAGGAGAGGCGCCATGGCAAGGTTACAACCGAACAAGCATATCCCACAGGTTCTTGACTACGAGATCGGCACATTGCGTTCCGCCGCGCGCGGCCTGCGCCAGCGATCCAGCGACGCCGGCCTGATGCATCGACTCGATAGCGTGTTGCTGCTGAGTAAGTATCCCCCGGCAAAGCCGGGGGCTTTAACTTTGTGAGCCGCTCAAAGCGGCAAGTTCAGGAGCCGCCTAAAGGCGGCATTAGCGCAATAACTCCATCTGCTCCAGTCGCTTATCCTC
>JALULB010000272.1 GCA_027041035.1 Sedimenticola sp.
CTTCGGGCGGACGTACCACACCGGTGACGATGTCTTCCCGGTCGACAATCTGGTACTGCACCAAGTGAACATGGATCGGATGCGCGTCGGCGGTCAGGTTGTGCAGCTCCCAGATCTCGGTCGCGCCAAGAGCCGGGTTCTGTGTCAATGGATCGGACCATAGCTGCGGCAGGCTGTTACCCAGCGGATCGATGGTGCCGAGCAATGCCTGTTTCGGCGCGAACGGCACGCCGCCGGCATTGGTGCAGTCGGCAACGAAGTTCGGCCCGGGCAACACATTACGCAGTTGCTGGATGGAACCATCGGCCAGGGTAATGACACAGACCTCCGCGGATTCTTCCTCGTTCAGCGACAGTTGCCGCACCTTGTCCACCGGCGGCAGCGCGGCACGTGGCGCGAGTTGCAGGCTGGCGACCGGGGTGCTCGGATCCGCGCCGCTGGGGTCGGAGATGGTCGCGCCGACGATGAACTCCATCACCTGACCGGTGGTGGACGGGTCGGCCGGCACATCCGGGAAGCCACCGAAGGGGGCATCCGGCGCGGTGTTGATCATGCGTACGTGCGTGCCCGCTGGCAGGCCGGCGAAGTCGACGATGACATCGTGACGCGATGCCGGCTCCATCAACAGTGCTTCCTGCGGATCGGCGGCGGGGGTCGACGGAGGGATCGTGCCATTGCCCGGCAGGATGGTCTTGAAACCCTCCTTGACCTCGACGACGTGCGGCAACAGACCACCGTCCGAACCGATCTGGTAGATCGGAACCTCCTGTCCCAAGGTGCCATCCGGATTGACCACCTTCAGCGCCAGGTTCAGAAAACGTGAGTTGGTGCCGTTCAGCAGACGGAAACGGTACTGGCGTGGCTCGGTATTCAGGTACGGCCAGGCCACCCCGTTGACGACCATGACGTTGAAGAACGCCTCGGGGTTCCAGATCGGCGACATATCGCTGTCCGGAATGAAATCGACATCGAGCTGATGACGTTTCAACCCCTCGAAGAAGGCCCGGTCACGCGGATAGAACAGCGATCCGTTACGATTGAACGAGCGATCCTGAATCACGATCGGAATCTCGAAATAGTTTCCGAACGGATTGTTTCCCTGGGCATCTCCGACCTTCGGCGCAGGACCAGGCAGGTTCAGGTTCTTCTCCTGACCATTCACCGGGTCGCGCAGCAGATAGAAACCCGCCAGGCCGGCATACACGTTCAGCCGCGTCATGCCGAGGGCGTGATCGTGGTACCACAGTGTGGTTTCGTCCTGGGTGTTGATGTAGCGATAATCGACATAACCCAGATTGCCCGGGTTGTTACCGGTGGAATCGTCGAAGAGTGTGCCCGAGGTGGCATAACCGCTCGGGATGTTGCTTGCATCCGGCAGCCACCAGGACTCGGGATAGCCGTCGCTGTGCGGCTCGACATGCGCGCCATGCAGATGCATCACCAATGGCACCGGGCCGCGGTAGGGACGAGGATCCTGACCCGCGCAATCGGTGCGCGGCGCGCCCATGATGCAATCCCTCGGCGGATTCGCCCAATGCAGGGTCTGATCGAGAGATCGCCAGAACAGGTGCGGTCGGAACGCGTTGCTTCCCGGCTTCACCAGGTCGTTGATCCAGCGAATCTTGGTTGTCACATTCGACTTGGCCTCCACGGTGAAGGCCGGAAAGTTGAACGTCGAGGAAAGGCTCGGCGCCACGCTCGGAACCGCGTCCTCGGCACGTCCATAGCCCCAGACATCGGTCGGCAGGAACGCGCCGTTATCGCATCTTGCCGGTGCCGCGCAGCCCGTGCTCGGCAGTATCTGCTGTTTGAACTGGCGTACCGCGATCTCGTAGTCATTACCCGCGGTACTGTTCGTGCTCTTCGGCATCTCCGGCGGAATCACCAACGGAGAAACGTATTTCGGAATGATGGTTGGATCCAGCGTGCCACCGGGCAACGGCGCCGCCGGGGTGCTGAGTGGCAGACCCAGCGCGGATGCCACTAATACGGAACGGATTGCGACGGACAGCCGGAATCCGCTTGGTTGATGTACGTACATGGAGTCACTCCCCCCTTGCATTTATTGATTATTCACCGGATCGAGCCTTGCGCCCGGTCCACTTTTTTCTCCGACCCAGACCCCTCCCGTCCTTCGCCACCTAGGAGGCTGTCCGAGAATAGAGAGCCTACTGCGGAAAACAGGATGCTCCCCTGTCGTGTCGGTGAAATCCCACTATCCCCGAAGGGTCCACCAACGCACCGAATCAAGATCGAGAATCTTGATTGTAACGTAAATTTACAACGATCAATACTTACCGTAAACGCGACAGGGGGCCGCTCGCGCGGCCCCGTTTATCTTATCGCTGTCGACAAACCCGACGATCAGAACACGCCGATCGGGCAGTCGGTACCCGCGTTACCCACACAGAACGGCAACATCATCTCGTTGTCTTCGTGTTCCAGGATATGGCAATGCCAGACGTACAGACCGGGGATATCGAACTGCGCCTTGAAGCGGGTGATCTCACCCGGGTAGGCGATGACGGTATCCTTCCAGCCCAACTCGGTGGCTTCGGGCGGACGTACCACACCGGTGACGATGTCTTCCCGGTCGA
>JALULB010000273.1 GCA_027041035.1 Sedimenticola sp.
GCCGCCACAGGTCGGCACCGCTCGCGCGACCGTGGTTGACCAGCACCAGCGCATGGCCCGGATAGACGCCTGCATCGCCCTCGCGCCGGCCGCGCAGCCCGCAACGATCGATCAGCCACGCGGCCGACAGCTTCACCCGGCCATCCGCCAGGATATAACCCGGCATATCGGGAAAGCGCGCCTTCAACTCGTCGTGGCGTCTTGCGCTGACGATCGGGTTCTTGAAGAAGCTCCCGGCGTTGCCGATGTCCGCCGGATCGGGCAGTTTGCGTCGGCGAATCGCGCTGATGGCGTTGCTGACACGCGCCGGGGTCGGCGTCTTGCCCGCCAGCGCCGCCGCGACACCGGGATAGTCCAGTCTCGGCTCCCACGGTCTCGGCAGACGCAGCACCACCGAGGTGATCAGCCAACGGCCGGGTTCGCGCTTGAAGCGGCTGTGGCGATAGGCGAAGTCGCATTCATCGAGCGAAAACACGTGCTCGCCGCCGTCCTCGAGATCGACCGCTTGCAGGGATTCGAAGCGGTCCTTCAACTCGATGCCGTAGGCACCGATGTTCTGCACCGGCGCGGCACCGGCCAGCCCGGGAATCAGCGACAGGTTCTCCAGTCCGCCACGCCCGGCCTCGACGCTGTGCCGCACCGTGGCGTGCCAACCCTCGCCCGCGCCGACGCGCAGCCGATGGGCGTCCTCCGCGCCGTCCAGCCATTCCCGACCCGGCATCGCCACGCGCACGACAACGCCGGGATAATCATCGACGAACAGGATATTGCTGCCACCGCCCAGCACCAGACGCGGCAGGCCGGCGAAGCGGGCATCGTCGAGGAAGCGCCACGCATCGTCCGGCTGCTCCAGCGTCACCAGATAACGGCAATTCGCGGCAACCCGAAAGGTATTCAAGGCGTCCAGCGCGGCATGCGCGCGCACCCGCATCAGCGCCGCCTCACGGCTTGTGTTCCAGGCGCTGGCCGGTGACCGGTTTCGGTATCGCGGTGTCGCGCGACGCGGGCATCAATTCCTGACGCCCGCGCGCCACGCGCTCCTGGCGCACGCGCGTCAGGTATCCCGCCAATCCGCCGCCGGCGGTGGTCAGCATCAGCAGGCCGACGGTGATGAACTGGGTAAACAGCATCAGTACGCCAAAGCCGGCCGCGCCGGCGAGTACCGCGCCGACCTTGAAGCCGGCGCGCGAGTGGGCGCGCCTGGTCTCCTTGTCGAGTCGCTTCTGGCTGTCGCGCATCACCCGCGCCTTGGCGCGTTCGGCGCTGACCTTCAATTGCTCGCGCTCGCGCGCGTGCGCTTCGCGCAAGGCGCTGACCTCCTCGTGATTGCACTGCCGCGACACCGCCGCCAGCCAGAAGGCCACCAGCAACGCGACGATAAAGCCGAGCAAGGCGACGATCAACCAACGCTGCGTTTCGTCCATCGGCGCCCGGGACAAGGCCCAGTACGCGCCGAGCAGCGCCAACTGCGCGATCAGAATGCCCGGCAGAAAACGGTGCATGATCATTCGCAGGCCTCCTCGACCAGGGCGCGCCACTCCTCCTCCAGGGATTGGTCGAGCGGAAAGCGGCTTCCGGCACGCGCGTGCCAGTAGCGCGCGTTACCTTCGTCGCCCTCCTCGCGGTGCAGATAGGCGTGGATGCGCGCCGCCAGACGGCCGTCGAGTTGCTGCACGATGCGGTGCGCGCGATCCCAGTCGCCTTGCCGGTCATACCACAACGCTTGCAACGGCGGAGAGAGCCCTCGCGGGCATGTGTCGGCATCCAGGAGCTGAAGAAAATCTTTCTGTTTCATCGAAATCAAAACCGAAATCGAGTAGTCAATGTCGATATAATGGTAACTACTCAGCGAGCAGCTCAAATAAAGGGTAACTGCTCAGATCGCCGCTGAAATGCGTCAGATCAAGGCAAAAAATGTGATCGTTACAGGGATGTAACTTATTAGGGCAATGCAGGAGCAATTGCCGGTTACAAGTGTAAATGACCATTTTTGAACGCAGAGCTGGCGCATTTCAGCGGTTAGCTGAGTAGTTACATATAATGAGCCTCTTTTTTGCGGATCGCCACCATGCTGAAGAAAATCCTCTACGCCCTGCTGCTGTTGCTCGGGCTGTTCCTTCTCGTCGGCTTCTTCCTGCCACGGGATTTCACCATAACGCGCGCGATCGACATCGCCGCGCCACCCGAGGCGATCCACGCGGAGGTCGGCGATCTCAGCCGCTGGCAGGACTGGACACCCTGGTCACAGGGCGACGCGGAGATCAGCATCGCCGTCAGCCAGCCGTCCAGCGGCCCGGGCGCCACCCTCACCTGGTCGGACCAGAGCGGCACCGGCAAACTGACGATTCTGGATTCCTCGCCGAAGACCGGCATCGACTACGAATTGGCGTTCGGCGAAACCGGGGACAAGGCCAAGGCATTCATCCATTACCAGCCGATCGCCAATGGCACCCGGGTGGAATGGCAGATGCGCGGCAGCATGGACATCCCGGTGGTCGGCGGCTATTTCGCCATGCTGGTGGAGAAGATCACCGCCAAGGCCTATCAGGCCGGCCTGCAAAAGCTGAAGGCGCTGGTCGAAGCGAAACAGGCCGGATAGCGCGCGCGATGCCAAGACCCCGAAAGATCCAACTGCACGGTTTCAACAACCTGACCAAGACCCTGAGCTTCAACCTCTACGATGTCTGTTACGCGATCACGCGCGAGGACGTGCGCAGCTATATCGAGTATATCGACGAAGCCTACAACGCCGAACGGCTGACCCAGATACTCGGCGATGTCACCGAGATCATCGGCGCGAACATCCTCAACATCGCGCGCCAAGACTACGATCCCCAGGGCGCCAGCGTGACCATGCTGATCTCCGAGGAAGCCGTGCTCCCGGAAGGCGTCAGCAACAGCGAGGCGCCCGGCCCACTGCCCGAAGCGGTGGTCGCGCACCTGGACAAGAGCCACATCACCGTGCACACCTACCCCGAGAGTCATCCCGAGATCGGCATCAGCACCTTTCGCGCCGATATCGATGTCTCCACCTGCGGACGCATCTCGCCGCTGAAGGCGTTGAACTACCTGATCCATTCGTTCGAGTCGGACATCGTCACGATGGACTACCGGGTACGCGGCTTCACCCGCGACACCCGCGGCAAGAAGCATTTCATCGATCACCAGATCAACTCGATCCAGAACTTCCTCGCGCGCGACACCAAGAACCGCTTCACCGCGATCGATGTCAACGTCTACCAGGAAAACCTGTTTCATACCAAGCTGATGCTGAAGCATTTCGACCTGGACGACTACCTGTTCAACGTCACCAGCGCCGACCTGCCAGACAAGGACGCGGCACGCATCGCCCGCGAGCTGCGCCGCGAGATGCTGGAGATATTCTATGGTCGCAATATGCGCAAGGGGATGAAGCTGACCTGAGCGGCATTGATTGCATAAGGCATTTTCCGGCGGCATCGCGTATCCGCGATTACGCCAACCGTGGAAAGTGCCTTGTGGCATCAAGAGGCAAGCGAGGGCGCGTGCAATGCGTGAATGTTCCGGGCTGGAACGCGCGAGCCAACACTGGGGACCGGTTGGCGGCGACGCGTGATCGCTACATCCGATAGACCGTCGCGGTCATCACCTTCGACATCAGTTGCATCGCGCCCTTGATCGGCTTCGGCAGTTCGGCGCCGCCCAACCGGCGCGCCTTCTGGCCGTGTTCGATCTCGTCGTCGCGCATCTGTTCCAGGATCGCGCGGGTGCGCTGGTCCTTCTCCGGCACCTCGGCCAGATGGCTGTCGAGATGGCTTTCGACCTGGTGCTCGGTCTCGGCAACGAAACCCAGGCTCCACTTGTCACCGGCGACACCGGCCACCGCGCCGAGCGCGAAGGAACCGGCATACCACAGTGGATTCAGCAGGCTGGTGCCGGTTTCCAGTTCGCGCGCGCGACGCTCGCACCAGTCCAGGTGATCGTTCTCCTCGCGCGCCGATGCCTCCATGCTGGCACGTACTTTCAGATCGCGCGCGGTCAGCGCCTGCCCCTGGTACAGCGCCTGAGCGCAGACCTCGCCGGTATGGTTGATGCGCATCAAGCGACCGATGTGGTCTTTCTCGCGCGCCTCCAGTTCCGCCTCCGGCAGATCCCTCGCGGGATTCGGTCGCTCGGTCACCAATGGCTTGCCCAACAATGTGCGCAAGGCCTGGTCGAGATTGATCAGCAGATGGTCGGCCGGGGAATAGTCACGATTTTCCATGCGAAGTCACCTTGAGAAAGGGGCGCCGAGCGGCGCCCCGGCTATCATCAGAAGAGTTTCTTCGCCATATCCATGACGCCGTCCATGCCACCGACCATGTCCAGCAGGAAACCGCCGCTGCTGCTCTTGTCGACCATCTGTGGCACCGCGTCGGCCAGCGTGTCGGCGGCGGTATCCTCGTCGACGCCCAACTCGTTGGCGAAGGCGCTGACCTTGTCGCTGCCGAACAGTTCCTTCACCTGATCGGAAGAGATCGGGTCATTGTCGCCGTCGCCCAGCCAGGAGGAGACCGTGTCGCCGAGACCACCGCCCATCATGTTCGACACCAGACCGCCGAGATCGAAACCGCCCCCGCTACCGCCGAACAGATTACCCAGCGCGCCGCCGATGTCGCCATTCGTGTTGCCGCCCAACTTGCTCTTGATCAGGCTGGTGCCCAATTCCATCAGATCCATACTCAATCTCCAGATAGATATATTAAGGGTAATGGCATTGTCCAAACGACAACGCCGAGCCGAGTATAAACCCTAGGAGGCTGTCCTAGATATAGAAGCCGTAGCGAGGGGAAGCTGATTTGAGCGGGATTTTCCCCTGATTTGAGGCGAATAGTTGCGCTATTTAACGAGAATCAGGGGGGAATCCAGCCAAATTCAGCTTTTCCGCACGCCTACAGGGATGTAGGTAGGTAGAGCAATGCAGGAGCAATTGCCGAGTAGGCTCTCTATTCTCGGACAGCCTCCTAGAACCCGCGTTCACATAACAATCCGGCCATCGCGCAACAGCAGCACGCGATCCATCGCCTCGGCGATCCCGGCATCGTGGGTCACCATGATGAAGCTGGTTGCGTGCTGTTCGCTGAGTTCGCGCATCAACTGGAACACCGAGGCCGCCGTGGTCTGGTCCAGGTTACCGGTCGGTTCGTCGGCCAGGATGCACGCCGGCCGGGTGACCATCGCGCGGGCGACCGCGACCCGCTGGCGCTCGCCACCAGACAGCTCGGTCGGCTTGTGGCGTACCCGATCGGAGAGGCCGACCGCGTCGAGCATCTCGCCGGCGCGCTGGCTCGCGACAGCAACACTGTCGCGGCGGATCAGCAACGGCATCGCGACGTTCTCCAGCGCGGTGAACTCCGGCAACAGATGGTGAAACTGGTAGACGAAGCCGAAGTAGCGATTGCGCAATGCACCGCGTTGCCGGTCGCTCAAACCGCTCAACGCCTGCTCGCCGGCAAAGATCTCGCCATGGCTCGGCTCGTCCAGCCCGCCAAGGCAGTGCAGCAGGGTGCTCTTGCCCGAACCGGAAGCCCCCATGATCGCGACCCGCTCGCCGGCCGCGACCGACAGGCTGATGTCATGCAATACCTCGACCGGTCGGGGACCGTTCAGATAGGTCTTGCTCAGCCCCTCGCAACGCAATACGGCGTCATTCATAGCGTAATGCCTCCGCCGGCAGGATGCGCGACGCCTTCCACGCCGGATACAGTGTCGCCAGCAACGTCAGCACGAAGGCGCCGATGGCGATCGTGGTGACATCGTCCCAATGCAGATCGGACGGCAGGCGGCTGATGTAGTAGATGCTCGGATCGAGAAAATGCACGCCGAACAGCTTTTCGATCGCGGCGACGATCGGCTCGACATTGATCGCCAGCAACACCCCGAGCAGCAGCCCGACGAGCACCCCGACCAGGCCGATCACCACGCCCTGGATAACGAACACAGCCATCACGCTGCCGGCCGACATGCCCAAGGTGCGCAGGATCGCGATATCGCTCTGCTTGTCGGTCACCAGCATCACCAGCGCCGAGACGATGTTGAAGGCCGCGACCGCGACGATCAGCGACAGGATCAGCGCCATCATGCGCTTCTCCACCGCCAACGCGGAGAAGAAATTGCGATGCTCCCAGGTCCAGTCGCTGACGCGGTACAGGCCGGGCAGATCGCGCGCCAGTTGCACCGAGACCGCCGGCGCGCGGTCCATGTCCTTCAGCTTCAGGCGCACGCCGGTCACCGCGGTGCCCATGCGCAGCAACCGCCCGGCATCCTGGATGTGGATCAGCGCGACCCCCCGGTCGTAGTCGCCCATGCCGACCTCGAACAAGCCGGCGACGGTGAAGCGCTTCAACCTCGGCATCGCGCCGACCGGCGTCGCGGTGGTCTCCGGCACCACCACCGTGACCTTGTCGCCGACGCGCGCGTTCAGCACGTTCGCCAGCTCCACGCCGAGAATGATCTGAAACTTGCCGGCATGCAGATCGTCCAGCTTCAAGCCATTCTTCAGATAGGCGGCGATCTTCGATACCCTGCCTTCGTACTCGGGGTCGATGCCGCGCAACAACGCACCGCTGACCACGCCACGATGCGTCAGCATCGCCTGTGCCTGGATAAAGGGCGCCGCGCCGACCACCTCCGGGTTCTCGCTGGCGAGGCGCATCGCGATATGCCATTCCGGCATGAAGCCGTCGGCGCGCTGCACCGTGGCATGCGAGGTCATGCCGAGGATGCGTTCACGGATCTCCTTGTGAAAACCGTTCATCACCGACAGCACCACGATCAGCGCGATCACGCCGAGTATGATGCCGAGCATCGAAACCAGCGAGATGAAAGAGATAAAGTGGTTGCGCCGCTTGGCGCGCGTGTAGCGCAAGCCGACAAACAGCTCGACCGGGTTGAACATGGCATGCGGCCCCGTGTGAAAACCGCGACAGTTTAGCAGATGCCAACCACCACTTCCGGGGGCTGGAAAATTCGGCTAATCTTGAAGCCCTGTCCACGAGGAAACACAACAATGAAATACACGCTCGCTAGTACCCTCATGCTGCTGCCACTGCTGGCCGGAGCCCCCTTGCAGGCCGATACCCTGTTGATAGAGACCATCGCCAACGAGCCGCCGAACTCGCCTCAAGGTCTGCCCCGACCGACACGCGGCATGCGCATGTCCCAGGTGGAACGCCAGTACGGCGAACCCGTCCAGCGCCTGCCGGCCGTCGGCCACCCGCCGATCACGCGCTGGAAATACCCGAAGTACACAGTTTATTTCGAATACCAGTACGTCATCGATACCGTCATCAACCGCGACACACCGACCGTCGGTCACAAGAAAGCGGAATAGGCATGCGCCTGCCGGCCGAATGGGAGCGGCAATCGGCCATCATGCTGACCTGGCCGCATGCCGACAGCGACTGGGCGGAGGATCTGCCCGCCGTCGAACGCGTTTACCGGCATGTCGTCGCCGCGCTGCTCCCCCGGCAGGACGTATTGATCGTCTGCCAATCGGCGGCGCATCGCGCGCATGTCGCCGATCGATGCCCCGCCAGCGGGCGTCTCTACCTGGCGATCGCACCCGGTGACGACACCTGGACACGCGATCACGGTCCGATCACCGTGCTCGACAACGGCAAGCCGATCCTGCTGGACTTCGACTTCAACGGCTGGGGCGGGAAATACCCGGCCGAGCGGGACAACGCCATCACCCGCGTGCTTTACCAGGCCGGCGTCTGGCCCGGCGCCGAACGGCGCGCGCCCGGCATGGTGCTGGAAGGCGGCGCGCTGGAAACCGACGGCGGCGGCACGCTGTTGGCGACGCGCTCGTCGATCATCACCGCGAGTCGCGGCAACAGCGACTCGCGACGGGTCGAGGCCCGCCTGCGCGAACTGCTCGGCATCCGGCGTTTTCACTGGCTGGATCACGGCCACCTCAGCGGCGACGACACCGATGGCCACATCGATACCCTGGCGCGCTTCGTCGACCCCGGCCACATCCTGCACGTCAGTTGCCGCCCGGACGACCCCGACCACGCCGAAATACACCGGATGATCAGCGAGCTGCGGGCGCTGCGCGATGCCGACGGCCAAGCCTACCGGCTCACCGCCCTGCCCGCCCCGCCAGCCGCGTTCAGCGACGACGGTCGCCGTCTGGCCACCAGCTACGCGAACTTCCTGATCGCCAACGCACAGGTACTCGCGCCCGTCTACGGCCTGGACAGCGACCAGGCCGCGCTGGACACCCTGAGCGCCTGCTTTCCCGACCGCGACATCACCGCGATAGACTGCCGGCCACTGATCGCGCAGAATGGCAGCCTGCACTGCATCAGCATGCAACTCCCGGCATCGCTGACCCTGAATCCCGGTAACTAGAGCCTGCTCAACAATTACAACCCATTGAAATATAAGAACAATAAGTCATATTCTGGTATAATAA
>JALULB010000274.1 GCA_027041035.1 Sedimenticola sp.
CGACATGGAACTCCAGTCCCGGTCGGCCGGAGAAATCGATGACGACGCGCGACAGCGCCTCGTCCAGCGGCACATAGGCGTGGCCATAGCGGCGGATGCCGCGCTTGTCGCCGAGCGCCTCGGCGAAGGCCTGGCCGAGTGTGATGCCGATGTCCTCGACGGTGTGATGCGCGTCGATATGCAGGTCGCCATCCGCCTGCACCGACAGATCGATCAGGCCGTGGGTGCCGACCTGATCCAGCATGTGATCGAGAAAGGGCACCCCGGTGTGGTAGTCGCCCCTGCCACTGCCATCGAGATTCACCTCGACCGCGATGCGGGTCTCCCGGGTATCACGTTTTATGTTGGCGGTGCGCGCCATGGGCCGAAGGCTCCCGTTTGCCTGAACAAGGCGGAATTCTAACGGAAAAAGCGCCGTGTCGCTGGAGAAAATGTGCCGCCGTCGCGTGGCGCGACCTTGCTTTCCGGGTAATGGTGCATACGTGAACGGCGTCACATTTTGGGTGTATTCAAGTAGAGTGAAGCACCCCCCTGATTTAAAACGATCGACGGCAGCATGGACTGATACCGCTTGCAAATATCGCGGATTGCGATGAAAATGCGAATTACTATTAGTAAAATGCCAAATATCGATGGACGAGGTGAGTGCTCGTCTGGAATGGTGTTATTCACTCTAAGATCAATAAGTTATCCTTGGAATATTATGACTATAGCCAGTAACGCGGATGCCGTCGGCGATACCCGGATCGAGGGCGCCGAGGTAGCTCAGGTTCGCGAGATCATCAATCACACCTTTTCACTGTACGCTGGTCCGATTGCCAATGAGTTGATGCCTGCGGCCTATTCGGAGTGGCTGGATCGTGGTCATTTGCGCGTCTCCAGTCTGCGCAAGTATGTGCATTATCTCGCCGACTACCTGCCGAGCGCGGAAGAAAAGCAGGATTTCATCAACGAGGCAACGATGTGCATCGTCACCCGCGCGCTCGATGGCAAGCATGCCTATCTGTAGTGCTCCGAGTTCACCGGGGAACGCACGAGGGCGCGCGCTCGCCGCGCCTGTAGCGGGCTGTCTTCGCGGGTACGCGAAAATCGACGACTCGCGCGTGGGTGATCATCGATGCTGGAAGCCGTATTGCCCGACGGAGGCTATGCGTCGGCTGACCCGGACGGTGTGCTTTGCGTCTGGCAATAACTGAATAATTAATAAGGCTCATGAATGTTTAATCTGTCTATCCACGCAAAATTCACTATTCTCTTTCTGCTTGTCGTGGCAATGCTCGGAGCAGCGGCCTACCGCATCATGCAGAACGTCTACCGCACGCAGATCACCACGCATGCCAGCACCGTGGCGGACGATGTCACCCACTTCGGCCGCTGGGTGGCCAAGTACGGTCGCGTCTGGGTCACGACCAGCGGCAACAGCTACCTTGGCAAGAAGGATCTTGTCGATATCGAAGCCTTGCTCGCCTCCGGCGGCTCGCTGTCGGATCAGGATGCGCTAAGCAGTTTCACCACGACCTACTACTCGAAGAACCCGGCCCTCGCACAGCGCGAGTTCTCCGAGGTCGCGGCCAGCTCCGATGCGCCGGCGAAGTTTCGCATGACCTCGTTGAACTACATGAACCCGGCGAACAAGCCGGATGCCTTCGAGAGCGAGGCGCTGAACAAGCTCATCGGCAGCGATCTCACGGTGGTGGAAAAATTCGATCTGGACTACAACGAATACCGCTACGCGCGAAAAATCGTCATGAAGGAAGGCTGCATCGCCTGCCATGGCGACCCGAAAACGGCGCCCAATGATGTGATCACGCGTTATGGCAACAAACGCGGCTTCGGTTTCAAGGCCGGGGATGTCGCGGGTATCATCAGCGTGACGCTGCCATTGGAAAGCTTTCAGGAGATGCTGAAAAAGTATGTCGACTGGAAGGATCTGCTTCTGATTCTGGGTGCTTTCATCCTGGCCCTGGCATTCCTTGAATACCGCATCCTGAAGCCATTGAAGCGCCTCGCGGTTTCCGCTAACAAGGCGTCCATCGGCGAGGATCCGGAGCTGGATCTGGATGAGATCAACGCCAAAACGCATGACGAGATCCAGCAGCTTGGGCTTGCCATCAAGCGTCTGCATACCAGCATGCGCATCGCCATCGAGCAGATGAAAGGCAAGCGTCCTGAATTACGTCGAACTGCGCCAGCGTATTCCGCGCTGGGTATGGCTGCTGGGTTCCGTCGTGGGCCTGGGCGTCACCGCGATACTGCTGTGGTGGCTGCATGCTTATCCCGAGTTGACGCTGGCGATATTCTGGAAGCTGTTGATCCCGGTGGTGCCGCTCGTGCTGTTGCTGATTCCGGGTCTGTGGCGCAACCTGTGTCCGCTGGCGTTCGTCAATCAGCTGCCGCGCAAACTGGGGATGACGCTGGGGTACTCCCTGTCGGATCGAGGCCAGCGCTTTGCGATCACGGCCTCGATCCTGATGTTCGTGGCGCTGGTGTTTCTTCGCCACCCGCTCCTGAATCACAACAGCGACGCGCTGATCGCGATGATAGGCGGCGCGCTGGTCCTCGCCC
>JALULB010000275.1:0-611 GCA_027041035.1 Sedimenticola sp.
ACTACGCTGAATAGTTACGCCCGGTTTAACCCCGGCCGGTTGTTTTTGTTGCTCCGACATACTCATCTCTCCTTGCCGCCCTCCATCGGCAGGTACTCGCGCCGGGAATTTAATCTGAAATCCGTCGCGCTAAGTCAAAGTGTAGTCAGTAAAAGTAACTCGCGCCACGCGAGCGCCAGCCATCTCGAGGCCGCCGATGGAGCAGGAATCCGACACTAAGGGGCTGTGCGAGAATAGAGAGCCCACTCGGCAATTGCTCCTGCATTGCTCTACCTACCTACATCCCTGTAGGCGTGCGAAAAAGCTGAATTTGGCTGGATTCCTCCCTGCACGTTCATCGCCGCCACCTGTTGCCTATCGCAAGGTGCCGGCGTTGACGCCGAAACTGTCACGAACATGACAGCGACTCGATACCCTCGGGCACATAATAGAATCTTCATAAAGAAGATTCCGGGGTGACCGGCGTACCCGGATACCCGTTGCACAGGAGGACGATCCATGAAAACTCGAAACAGACACTCACTATTGAATCTCGCCATTGCAGGCCTGCTAGTCGGTGGCCTCGGCGTCTCGACCACCGCGCTGGCCGACACGGCCGGGAATGCCGCCAT
>JALULB010000275.1:621-5750 GCA_027041035.1 Sedimenticola sp.
GCCGACAACAGCCTGAGTTCCACCGAGGCGGAACGCGTCATGAGCCGCTCGGCGGCCAAGGTGCTGCTGCATATCGCCAAGGCGCGCGGGGCGATTCACGCCAAGGATTTCGTTTTGGCGAAAAAGGAACTGGAGCAAGCCCGCTTCACGCTCGATGCGCTGAAAACCGATCGCCCCACGGCAAAGACGCATACCCATATTCAGATCGCGCGGCAACACCTGAAGTATGAAAATACCGACAAGGTGCTCGCCGACCTCGTGCCGATCGAGGAAGACCTGACCGAGATAGCGACCTTCTACCCGGTCGGCCAGGTGAAGCTGCATGTCGATGCCGCGCGCAAGCACCTGAAGGCCGGCGACAAGGCGGGCGCGAAGGCCGAGTTGATCGCCGCCGATGCGGTACTGATCTACTCGGAATTCGATCTGCCGCTGTCGAGTACCGAGCACCAGGTGGCTCTCGCCCAGAAAGCCCTGGAGGCCAACAAACCGAAACAGGCCGAACAGGCACTGCAACGCGCCGAGGGTGGCGTGCTGTTTGTCTCCGAGATCGTCGCGTCTCCCGCATTACAGGCACGTGACAGCCTGTGGGCGGCGAAGCAGGACTATGCGGAGAAAAACTACGCCGCCGCCAGGCGCGACCTCGACAAGGCCGACTTCTGGCTCGCCAAGCTGGCGAAAAGCAGCGACAAGAACACCCGCGACGAAGCCGCGAGCATCAAGGCGGCGGCCGAGGATCTCGCCAAGAAGGTGGAACACAAGGCCGATGGACTGGGTAAATCCCTCGAAGGTATCTGGGAACGCGGCATGGCGCTGGCCGAGCGCGAGGCCGAAAAAGCCTCGATCGGCTGGAAGGACAAGCGCCCCGATGCCGATATCCGCGCCGATCTGATCGATGCCAAGCAACGGGTCGCCTTCGCCGAAAACCTGCAATTCAATGCGATGGCGGATCCAGCGGATGTCTTCAAGGCGCTGGATCAGGCCAAGACGCTCCTCACCAAGGCATCCGGCTCGAGCCAGTTCGACGACAGGGCCCGCTTCGAACTCAAGAAAGCGATCAAGGAGATCGGCATGATTCACGACGCACTGAATCGTCGCGGACTCTATGAAATCGTTCGTGCGCGATTGCGCGGACTGATTCATAATCACTACTAAGAGGCTGCATGTCAGGTGCGGGAAACCCCGCCTACAGGGGCAGGCCATGCCGCATCGGGCAAAAGGGCGTATGAGCGCGTTCCGGGATTTGGGTGGCAAAGGCGATACCATGGCGTGAGTCATTGGCATCGCCCAGGGGCGCGAGGAACGGCCTCAAAAAACCGAAAACCCATGGGCGGAGACTATACAAACCGCATGAGCGCGTTGGGGAAATTTCCCCAACGCGCCGACGAGGAACGACAATGGTGACGCGCGACACGCAAACCCAAGCACCCACCCGGCTGCGCGCCTTCGTCGACAAGGCACGCGCGCTGCCGCCGCTGAAGACAGCGGTGGTCGATGCCGGCGAACAGCATGTACTCGAAGGCGTCCTGGAGGCACGGGACGCCGGTTTGCTCGAACCGATTCTGATCGGTCGGCGAGACCGCATCGAGACGCTCTGTGGCACGCTGCATTGCCCGGAGTTGGCCGGTGACACGCTGGTCCCCGCCAGCAACGAAGAGGAAGCGGCCGAGATCGGCGTCGAACTGGTGCAACAGGGCAAGGCGCATGCCCTGGCCAAGGGCTGGATACACACCGACGCACTGATGCATCCGGTGTTGCGCGCCCTGCGGCGCGGCCAGCGCGTCAGCCATGTCTTCGTCGCCGATCTGCCGAGTTACCCGAAGCTGCTGTTCATCACCGACGCGGCGATCAATATCGAGCCGGATCTATCCGTAAAAGCCTCCATCGTACAGAACGCGGTGGATCTGGCGCGCCTGCTCGGTGTCGCAACCCCGCGTGTCGCGGCGCTGTCGGCGGTCGAGGTGGTGAAGCCGGCCATCCAGTCGACGATCGACGCCGCCTGCCTCAGCAAGATGGCCGATCGCGGCCAGATCCGGCATGCCATCATCGACGGCCCGCTGGCCTTCGACAACGCGATCTCACGCGAGGCCGCCAATATCAAGCACATCGACAGCCCGGTGTCCGGCGAGGTGGACATCCTGCTCGCGCCCGACCTGAACGCGGCCAACATCCTCGCGAAGGATCTCGAATACCTGGCCGGCGCAACGCTGGCCGGCATCGTCATCGGCGCCACGGCGCCGATCATGCTGCCATCACGCTCCGACCCGCCGGTCGCCCGGCTGGTATCCGCCGCGCTGGCGGTGTTGATGCATCGGGCCAGGATGGACTTGTCGGCGGAATCCAACGGATAGATGTCAGATCCCGCGGCAGATTTCCGCGGGACGCTCCGGCTTCAGTAACTCAATACCGTAGTGCCTTTAGCGAACAATGCGGCCCCGGTGACATCCGGCCCACCGATCTCCACGTCATCGACCAGATCGCCCTTGCTCATCCCGCCAACGTTCTTCATGCACATCGGACAGATAATCACGCGCCCACCGGCCTTGATGAAACCCGCGAGCATTTCCTTCAAGGTTTTTCCGCTGGCATGCCGATGCCCGGGGATATGCTTGTTAGCAATCCTGACGCCTTCAACATTCAGAAAAAGGGTGACCGGTATCTTTCTGAGTTTCCGCATCTTGGTGCCGAATCCCATTGCCATGGCGGCGCGATCGATGTTGTCGCTGCTCAGGTTGATGAAAAGCTTCTGTCCACCACCGGCGGAAAATGCCGTGCCGGAACTCAACAGCAGCAACAGTGCGAAAATGATACTGACTCTCTTGATCATGATATTCTCCAAATGCCCATTTAGATATCGACCAGGCTTCGGACGGGCTTTCCGAAACCTGGCTGTTGCCTATCTCTGCTTGGCCAATGGCCACTCAGCGGGTGGTTTCCTTCGATTCAATACCTGCGTTTCTTCGTTCGCCATTTGATAAACCCCGTTATGAACAGCACGATGGCCCCACCCGCCGCCGCGTCGTTCACCCATACCCACTGTTCATGAAAAAAGCTGCCGTCATGAAGGCTCAGAAGCACGGCATACAACGGCGTCCGCGAGAAACCGGGCAATGGCGGCGCCGATTCGCGATCTCGTCCAAAAAAAACCGCGCGGTCGTTCTCCAGATAGACATCACGTGGCATGTGTGGCGTATGCGCGAGTTTCCGCCATTCGTGTTTCTCCAGCTTGCGGTTCGGCGCGCCCATGCCGGCGACATAGAGAACGCTGTCGATGCGGCGCATCTTCCAGGCGAAACCGGGGCTGTCGAGTTGCCAGTCCTTCAGATTATTCGTGCGGAAGACGCCCAGCCGGTTTCCGACCCGGAAAGTTTCTCCGTCGTAATCGATCCCCCACAGGTCGGTTTCCAGACTGCGATAGACAGGCGGCAGCCATTCGGTGGACAGGCACATGTGCTTCATGAACCCCCGCAATGCCGTCGCGTGATCGAGAAACACGCCGGTTACCAGCAGCAACAGCAGCGGTACAAATGTCAATAGCACAACACTGTTCGAATGCAGCTTCCGAACCTCATCCAGGCCGCGCCTGGCACCCACCCTGCGCCGCCGAATGGCTCGAATCCGCAGGTAGATCCACAGGCCGCTCAGACCAAGAAACGCCAGTACCCATGCTGACCAATCGTTGATCAGCAGGGAACTATCACCACTGAACAGGCCGCGTCCATAGTGTAGATCGCGTATCAGACGAGACAGCGTGACCTCGGTCGAACGGATCGGTGCGCGTAAGGCCAGACTATCCGCTTTTCCACTGCCTGGATCGATGCGATACAAGGCCCGCTTGTCGACGATCGCGTAAACCATGTGGTCGAACACCACCATCGATTCCACAGCCTGGCCGGCCAGCGCCACCCGCCGCCAATGGTGACCGTGGTCAGTGCTGGCATGGATGCCATCGTTGGTCGCCGCATACAATGTTGTGTAGTCATCACTTGCGGCGGTGCGATCAGGCTCCAGCATGAAGACCTGCAACGGCAGTGCGTGTTCCCAGTGCAAACCGCCATCACCACTGACGAACAGACCCAGACGCGAGCCGACATAGCGTCTGTCCGGATTTTCGGGTTCCACCTTGTAGGCCGTGACATGGCGGATGCTGTTGTCGGCGGCCGCCTCCGGCAGCCAGCCGTTGTCCAACCGGATATCCCACAGAAAGGAGAAACGGTCGTGGTCGAGCAGGAAACCGGTAACGGCCAGCAAGATCAACACGCCGCCCAGCGTCAGGCCGACCAGCCGATGGATCCGCGCTATCGTGTACAGTCTCACCAGTGGTATTCGATGCCGGCAAAGAACTGGCGAGGCGCGCCAGGCGTATAGCGTTCTCTACCAAATGACAGACTGGCGCTTTCGGCGTAGATCTCGTCGGTGATGTTGTTCAGCTTGCCGAATACCGTCAGGTCCTTGTTGGGTCGATAGACAAGCTTCAGATTGCCGGTGTCGTAGCCCTCGTACTTGCTCGTGTTCCGGTCATCGAGCCAGTAGCCGCCAACATGTTCCCATTCGAGCATGGCGGTGAGTCCCTTCAGCCACTTGGGGCGGTAGAACAGACGTACATTGGCGATATCGTTCGGCGCGGCGGCCTGCTCGTTGTCGCCATAGACGGCATCGTTGTCGAATTCGTGCTTCGAGTAGCTATAGGCGACGCGCATCGAAACCGTGTCGGTGAAGTGGGTATTCAGACCGATTTCCAGCCCTCTATGCAGCGTTTTGCCACCATTCACATAGAAGCGGTCGCCATCGGCATTCTCGCGACGGACGATGCTGTCGTCGATGCTCATGTAATACAGCGCAATATCCACCGAGAAACGCTTCGAAGCCTGCTTGTAGCCCAGCTCATAGGTATCTGTGGTTTCGGGGTCCAGCGAGAAATCCGCCGTATCCGTGCGCACCGAATAGAGCCGCGTCGCTTGCGGTATACGGAAACCATTGGCATAGCGTAGGTAGGCCATGCGGTTCTTTGAAAAATGATACGAAAGGGCCAGTTTCGGGCTGAGATGATGGAAAGTGAAGTCCTTGTCGCTGGAGACCCGGGCGTAGGTCGATTCACCATAACGGCCATCGGAAAGGTTATTGGTGTAGTC
>JALULB010000275.1:5760-8335 GCA_027041035.1 Sedimenticola sp.
GGTGTAGTCGAAGCGGTTGGTGTCATAGCGAAGGCCGGCGGTCAACATCAAGCGATCGGATACCGGGTATTCCAGCCTGGCATAGGGCGCGACCGCCAGATAGTCCACGTCATAGTCGTAGATGTTGCCCGCCGCGACCGGAGAACCGCGACCGGATGGCGTGTAATCGAACAACTGGGTATATTCGCGGCTCGACAGGGTATATTCTAAATCGAGTCCATAGATACCATGCAGGGTGCCCACGCGGCTGTCGCCTTTCAACATCATGCCGAAGGTCTTTTCCTTACTGTCGTTTTGCGGCAGATTCCTTTCCCAGGTGGCAACATAGCGGTTGCGGTTGTAGCGCAAATAGAAAATGGCGTCGATCTGACTGTCATTGCTCAAATCGTGGGTCCATTCCGTACTCAAACGCGCGAAGTCGAACTTGCGGCGCGGATCCTCGCCCCTCTCCAGAATACCGGCGATATTGCCGACGGACTCCGGGTGGTTGTCCAGAGCGTCCCGGCCGATCAGCGTACCGGCCATCTCCGCATCAGACCGGTTCGCCAGCAGTTGGGTCTTCAACGAGCTTGCGTCGTTCAGCATCGTGAAATGCGTGACATTGAGTTCCTGGCGCGTATAACGGGTGTGGTCACGCCAGCCCTCGTTGCCGGTATGGCTGATCGCAAAACCGAGATCGTCATCGTTCGACAGCGTCATGCCATGTGCCATGCTCAGCTTGTAAAAGCCATCGCTGCCCAGTTGGGCGCCCGTCCGCGTGCCTTTCGACAACGATGGGTCGTCCGAACGGATGTTGATCGTCGCGGCAACGGCATCCGAGCCGTACAGCGCGGTGCCGGCGCCCCGCAGCACCTCGGCGGAGCCCGCCGAGCCGAAATTCGTGTAGGCCAGCCCATTGTGGTTGAAGAAGCCGGACGATTGTACCGGGATGCCATCCTGCAGAAACAGATAGTACGGGCCAGTGTTGGTCGGCATACGGATGCTGGTCATGTGTCCCAGCGACGAACCGGTCTGGTTGATACGCACACCCGGTATCGAATTCAACAGCTCGCTTTGGTAGGCCGGCGCGTCCAACTCGATCTCGTCACGCGTCTTGACATCGATGCTGGCTGGCGTATCCAATGTCGTTTTCGCCTCGCGCGTGGCGGTGACCGAGAGGGTTTCCAGCACCTCGGTTTCATCCGCCAACACCGGTAGACTGGCCGACAGCAACGGCATGCTAAGGAACAGCGCCCATTTCTTCATCATATCTCTTTCTCCCCGGAAAACGAGGTGAATATAGAGAGAATGTCGAAGATCGTGGAGTGACAAATTGACGCACCCAGCACGCAACCCCAGAAGTGGTTGTCATCCGAGTGACAGCAGGTGCGCCGCGATTCGGCTAGGATTGACCAACAATGAACGCGACATTGCACGATGACTGGAAACAGGATGCCAGGCAGTTGCTGGAACAGTTGGAAGCACACTGGCATCCGCGTATCCACCCCAGGGAACTGCACCAGCGGCTGAAGCACCTGTTGCTGGCGGTCAAGCACGAGCTGTCGCACGATACCAGCGATGCGAGAATGGTTGCCAGCACCTACCGCCGGTTGCTCGAACACCAGGCAAGCCGATCCGAGTTGCAACAGGCGAATCAGGCACTGGAACGTATATTCGCCGATCTCGGCCTCACGGTCGCGAGTGTTCTCCCGTTGGCGTTCGTGACAGTTCCCAGCCTGTTCTCGCTGGCACGCCACTTCGGCATCGATCTGCTGCCGGAGCTTTGAGCAAGCGCCTCGTCCACCACCAACCATTCAGGAGCACGAATATGGCCGAACCCGATCCCGCGAACACCGATATCCAGGGTCTGAGCACGGAGCAGGCGGCGATACGCCTGAAGCAATACGGCCCGAACGCGCTGGTGGAGAAGAAAACCAATGCCTTCCTGAAGCTGCTCGGCTACTTCTGGGGTCCCATCCCGTGGATGATCGAGGTGGCCGCCGCGCTGTCCGCGGTGGATCACCGCTGGCCGGATTTCTGGATCATCATCGCGCTGTTGCTGTTCAACGCCGGCGTCGGCTTCTGGCAGGAGTTCACCGCCGGCAACGCGGTCGAAGCGCTGAAGAAACAGCTCGCGCTGAAAGCACGCGCATTGCGCGATGGTCAGTGGCAAGCGATCGACGCGACACAGCTGGTGCCCGGCGATGTGATCCGCCTGCGCCTGGGCGACGTGATTCCGGCCGATGTCGAGCTGGTGGACGGCGACTACCTCAGTGTCGACCAATCGGCGCTGACCGGGGAGTCGTTGCCGGTGACGAAGAAGGTTGGCGAGGACGCCTTCTCCGGCACCATCATCAAGCAGGGCGAGGCGGTCGCGCGGGTCACCGCGACCGGCGGGAAAACCCGCTTCGGCAAGACCGCCAGCCTGGTCGCCGAGGCGCGCACGGTATCGCATTTTCAGAAGGCGGTGCTGGCGATCGGGGACTACCTGATCTACGTCAGCCTGGCGCTGGTCGCGGTGTTGATCCTGGTGCAGCTGCATCACAACGCGCCGTGGATGCAACTCGTGCAGTTCGCGCTGATCCTGACCGTGGCC
>JALULB010000276.1 GCA_027041035.1 Sedimenticola sp.
GATAGTCACAGATCACCAGCCCGCCCATGGAATGCCCGACCAGATCGACGCGATATTCTTCACGAAAACCCCGGTAATTGCGCAGCAGGCAGGTTCTTTCCAGCACCTCCTCGATGAAATCGGCGAGCTGCCGCGCGGTTTCCTTCAACGGCTGCCGCCAGTCATAGGGAAAGGCGAATACCGGCACTGGCCAGTCGGCGCGCTCGGTCAACTCATAGCGCAGGGATTCGATCAGGTCGTCATACACCAGGCTGAACAGCCGCCCGGCGCGTACCCGCGACGGTTGAATCGCTTCGTAGCGGGTATCGCCGGGATGCATCGCAAGGCGCTCGAACTCGTGGTGCAGCACCTGACTCCACAGCACCTCGCGAGACAGCGGGTATTCGTCGACCAGGCTGGTCGCGGTGATTCCGGGGATGACGACAACCGGTCGTTGCCGCCAGCGGGAGGATTTACTCATGAGGATAACCGAGCGATAGAACAAAGTGGAACAGCACGGACGATACCGCTCGCGGCAGGCAAAAAAAAGCCCCGCGATGCGGGGCAAGAGTATGTGATAACGCATGGCCTCCGCCATCCACGAGCGTGCCGACGTTTGAGCGGCGGAGGCTATATTTCTAGACCCTATGTTTTGACTTTATTTGTAAATTCATTGGAGGTCAAAACATAGGCTCTAGGAGTCTGTCGGGTTTAACGCTGATCTACTGCGGAAAAGCCCTTTTGGCCCGTTTTCCCGTTCACTTTCGTTAAATAGAATGACTATTCGCCTCAAGTGAACGAAAAAACGGACTCAAAATGGCTTTCCCTCGCTACGATCGGTCAAACCCGACAGACTCCTAGGAGGTGGTCAGCCCTCCAGCCCGGAAAAAATCTGCTCGCGAATCTCGTCGACCGAGCCAACGCCGTTGACCTTGACGTATTTCAGCTTACCGGCCTCGGCTTCCTTCGAATAGAAGTCGATCAGCGGTTCGGTCTGATCGTGGTAGACCTTCAGACGTTCCTTGACGGTGTCTTCCTGGTCATCGTCGCGCTGTACCAGCGGCTCGCCGGTCACGTCGTCCTTGCCCTCTACCTTCGGTGGGTTGAACACCACGTGGTAGGTGCGTCCCGATGCCGGATGCACCCGGCGGCCGGACATGCGCTTGATGATCTCTTCGTCCGGCACGTCGATCTCGACGACGGCATCGATGCCGATGCCGGCTTCCTTCATCGCCTCGGCCTGCGGGATTGTGCGTGGGAAGCCGTCGAACAGGTAACCGTTCTTGCAGTCGTCTTCCTTGATGCGCTCCTTCACCATGCCCATGATGATGTCATCGGAGACCAGACCGCCTTCATCCATGATCTTCTTCGCCGCCTTGCCCAGATCGGTACCGGCCTTGACGTGCGCGCGCAACATATCGCCGGTGGAGATCTGCGGTATGTTGTACTTTTCCTTGATGAAATTGGCCTGTGTGCCTTTTCCGGCGCCGGGGCCGCCGAGCAGGATGATGCGCATGGATGTTCCTCCAGATATTAGTGAGCCACTCGCGGGTTGCCCCACGAAATTCAGGGATTTCCCTGGATCGAGTCTGACATAGGCGGGTTGTGATACCTATTCGAGTATATGAATGCACGGATACAGTAGCTTTATCCCGGAAATTTCATGAGTTCGCGCGATGATCGCGCGGCATATTGATTTCACAAGGGATTTTCCAAAGGCGTCGCGTATCCGCGATTACGCGCAACTGAAGAGAATTGCTTATGGAATCAAGCGGCAAGCGAGGGCACGTGCAATGCGTGAACTTGCCGGGCGATAAACCTCCGCCAACCAAACCCACGCCTGTCGCATCGCCGAAAGGCGATCAATAGCGCCCGTGTTGCTTGCTGATGTAGTTGGACATCTCGACATATTGCAGATTCATGCGCCGCAATATGCCATGCACCGTCCGGATCACCGCGCGCATCACCTTGTAGATCAGATCCGGGTCTTCATGCAGCAGGCTTTCGAGATCCTTTCTCGACAGGCTGAACACCTCGGTATTGGTCAACGCGCGGATGCTGGCGCTGTGTTCCACGCCGTCGATAAAACCGAGTTCGCCGGCCATGTCGCCCTCGCGCAGCAGTTGCAGCGTGGCCCATGCCGCGCCCCCGGTGGCTTTGACCACCTCCAGCGTACCGCTGACCACGACATACAGGGCATCGTCCGCGTGCCCCTCTTCAAGCAGGAACATATCGGGTTCCAGCCCACGTGCCGACACCACGCCGGCGAGTCTCTCGCATTGCTGTCGCGACAGCTCCTTCCCCAGCGGTGAGTCGGCGATTACCCCGGGACTTACCACGAATTCCTGATTCGACATGACATCCGCCTCCACTTCCTTTCATCACACATGATCAGTATGGTATAGACCGGGGCATCGGCTTTGATCTCGCTCAGTCGAAAGTCAAAAGTAAGTATCCCCCGGCAAAGCCGGGGGCTTTAACTTTGTGAGCCGCTCAAAGCGGCAAGTTCAGGAGCCGCCTAAAGGCGGCATTAGCGCAATAACTCCATCTGCTCCAGTCGCTTATCTTCCTGC
>JALULB010000277.1 GCA_027041035.1 Sedimenticola sp.
ATCAAATGCACCGCCAGGTGAAAACGGCCTTCCAACTGGCGGGCGAAGCGCCGAATGCGTGGCAACAGCGGAGACTCCGCGTAGCCGGGGTCGGCGAAGGGCGCGCCGACGATCAACGCGTCGGGCTGCCATTCGCGAATCAGCCTCTCGATGCCGGCCCAGTCGGGTTTGTTCCCGACCGGCGTCAGCGTCGTCAGCGGGTTGGCGGTGGCGGTGATCGTCTGGCCGGCGGCCACGCCGATGTGCTTCAGGCCGAAGTCGAAACCGAGCAACGTGGTCATCTTCTCGTGGCCGGCGTTGGTTTATGCCTCAGGCATGACCGACGCTGCCACTGAGCAGGTTCATGTCGACGCCGAGCAGGCTGGCGGCGGCTTGCCAGCGGTCGGTCGAGGGGGTGGAGAACAGGATCTGCTTGTCCGCCGGACCGCTCAGCCAGGCATTGTCGGCCAGTTCGGCTTCGAGCTGGCTGGCCATCCAGCCGGCGTAGCCGAGCGCGAGCATGAACTCGCTCGGCCCTTCGCCATGCGCCATCGCTTCCAGAATGTCGCGCGAGGTAGTGATCGAGATGCCATCGGCGATTGGCAGGGTCGAGTCCCAGCGCTTCTCGCCGGTATGCAGCACGAAGCCGCGCTCGCCCTGCACCGGGCCGCCATTGTAGATAGGGATCTCGGCGGCCTCCGGCCGGATGTCCTCGATGTCCATCTGTTCGAGGATGTCGGCGAGTTGCAGATCCGTCATGCGGTTGATGACGATACCCATCGCGCCTTCTTCCGTATGCTCGCAGATATAGGTGACGGTACGCGAGAAATTCGGGTCGGCCAGCGACGGCATGGCGATCAGGAAGTGATTGGTCAGGTCGGTGGCTACGCTCATTCGGCTCTCTGGCGTTGTGCTGATTTCTTTAGGGAAGCTCTGAATTGATTCTGGCGCGGGCAGATTGCGGTGAAAAATGGTTCCGTTCAAGGCGCAAACCGCACGCAATAGCCAGTTATTACGCAGGTTTGCAACGCGGAAATGGGCCATTTTGCGCCGCAAGATGCCGTGTCATGAATCGATCAGAGCTTTCTTAGAGTATCGGCTGCTGGCTCGATGGGTTCAAGCGGAAAAACCGCGCGCACGAACCGGATTCGTTTTCTTGTCCTGGGTGTGCTGGGCAGGCGTGGAAGTGGGTCTGGCGGTTGCGGGCAAACCCTGTAAAATGGCCGATTGGTTTTTTCTTTACGTGGGTGTGTTGCCTTGTCTGAGCTGAAGAACGATCGTCTGCTGCGCGCGCTGCTGCGCGAACCCGTTGATATGACCCCGGTCTGGATGATGCGTCAGGCCGGTCGCTACCTGCCGGAGTATCGCGCGACCCGCCGGAAGGCCGGTGATTTCCTCAGCCTGTGCAAGAACCCCCAGCTCGCCTGCGAGGTGACGCTTCAGCCGCTGGAACGCTATCCGCTGGACGCGGCCATACTGTTCTCGGACATCCTGACGATTCCCGATGCGATGGGCCTCGGCCTGTACTTCGGCGAGGGCGAAGGGCCGAAGTTCGAGCGGCCGCTGCGCAGCAAGGCGGATGTCGACGCGCTCGGCGTGCCGGATCCCGAGGACGATCTGGGCTACGTGATGGACGCGGTGCGCGTCATCCGGCGCGAACTCGACGGCCGGGTGCCGCTGATCGGCTTCTCCGGCAGCCCGTGGACACTGGCCACCTACATGGTGGAGGGCGGCAGCACGAAGAACTTCGCGCGTTCCAAGGGGATGATGTTCGACCAGCCCGCGATCATGCACGCGTTGCTCGGCAAGCTGGCCGATTCGGTCGTCAGCTATCTGAATGCGCAGGTGGCGGCCGGCGCCCAGGCGCTGATGATCTTCGATACCTGGGGCGGTGTTTTGACGCCGCATGACTACGAGGCCTTCTCGCTGGCCTACATGCGGCGCATCGTCGAGGGACTGACCAAGGAGGCCGATGGCCGCCGCGTGCCGGTGATTCTGTTCACCAAGGGCGGCGCGCAATGGCTGGATCGCATGGCGGACAGCGGTTGCGATGCGTTGGGGGTGGACTGGACGATCAGTCTTGCCGACGCGCGTCGCCTGGTTCGGGACAAGGTCGCGTTGCAAGGGAACATGGATCCCTGCCTGTTATATGCATCGGAGGAGCGGATTCGCCAGGAGGTGGCGCGGATACTGGAGAGCTACGGCAGCGGCGTCGGGCATGTGTTCAATCTTGGACACGGCATCCACCCGGATATCGATCCGGCAAAGCCGGCCGCGATGGTCGATGCGGTGCATGAGCTGAGCGCGGCTTACCATCGCTAGGAGGCTGTCGGGCTTTTCCGCAGTAGATCAGCGTTAAACCCGGCAGACTCCTAGGAGTCTGTTTCAGCCTCGACACGGCGGGGGCGGATCCACCGCCTCACGTTCCTATTTATCGTAGAAACGCATGTCCTTCAGCAACACCTGCAGGAAATCCATTGCCTCGGTGCCGATGCTTTCGAATTCGAGCCCGGCGAGATAGCCATCGCAATAGGCGACACGCGCGTGTATCAGGCGTTTCAGCGTGCATTCGTTGACCTTCGGCGACAGACATACCAGGATGACCTTGCCCGGGACCAGTTCATAGCCCTTGGTGGCGATCGCCATGCCGTGTTGGCTCAGATCCTTGATGGTCGTTTCGAGTACGATCTCCTGCTTTCTGACCGAGCCGATGATGTGGACATCCAGGCTGACCCCCTTGCGGGGATGCTTGCGGCGTTCCAGGTCTTCCGCGGTAACTGAATTGTGTTCCATATGCATTCCTACGGCTCCAAGGTTCACGACCGGGGCGGGGGTTCACGACCAGACCGGAGACTGCCGGGTTCAGTCGCTCAATGATGAACGAGGTGAATCAAACGGCCTTCAGCTCTCCCAGCAGACGATCCATCATATGCAACGCCTGGCTGGGGTAACCACCACCAAACAGGTTGGCGTGATTGAGAATATGATAGAGATTATATAGCACCTTCCTTAACGGATAGCCAAGGTCGATCTTTAGGATAGTTTGATATCCGTCATAGAATGAGCGTCCGAAACCGCCAAAAAGCTCGGTCATCGCCAGATCGGCCTCGGCATCGCCATAGTAGGTGGCGGGATCGAAGATCACCGGCTCGCCGTCCTGGGAATAGCCGATGTTGCCGCCCCACAGATCGCCGTGCAGCAGCGACGGTCGCGGGGCATGGTCGATGAGCGCCGGGAGATGCAGCAGCAGTTGCTCCCCCTTGCGTTGCAGTTCGCCGTGATAGCCGTTGCGCGCAGCTTCCTCCAGTTGAAAACCGAGACGGTTATCGCGCCAGAATGCCGCCCAATCGTCGCGCCAGGCATTTGGCTGGTGGGTGGAACCGATGGTGTTGTCGCGATGCCAGCCGAAACGTTCGGCCTGACACTGGCGATGCATCGTCGCCAGCCGGCGACCGGCTACGAAGGCGCTGCCGTGGGTGGCGGAGCCAAGCGCGATATACTCGATCGCCAGCCAGGCCTGGTCCGCGTGAACGCCGTGATGGATGGGCGCCGGCACGCGAATCGCGCCACATTGGTGAAGCGCCTTCAGCGCCTCGGCTTCGGCGGCGAACATGTCGCTGAGTTCGGCGCGGTTCAGTTTGACGAAGTAACGCTGGCCATCGGCGTTCAGCACGAAGCGCTGGTTGATCGAGCCGCCGCCAACCGGACGGGCGGCGACGCGCTGGAAGGTCTGTCCGGTCGCGCTACCGATGTCCGCGCCGATTCGCCGCCAGTCAGCCATTCAGGGCCAGGTCGATCTTCCTGCGCAGCGGGCTGCTGCGCGGGAAGTGGGTGCGCAGAAAACTCATCTGGTCGGCAAGCACGTTGTGTCCTTGCAGGTAGACGTATTCCGCGTGCGTCGGCGTGAAGGGTATCGCCAGCAGCTCCATGCCGGCCTGCTCCGGCGTCCGACCGGCCTTGTGGTTGTTACAGCGCACGCAGGCGGTGACGACATTGTTCCAGTCGTCCTGGCCGCCGAGGCTGAGTGGCCTGACGTGGTCGCGCGACAGCCGGGGTCGGGAGAAATGCTCGCCGCAGTACAGGCACATGCCGCCGTCACGCTGAAACAGGGTGTGGTTGCTCAACGGCGGCGTGAAGTGGTCGGTGAGGCGTTTATAGGCCTTGCCGTGGCTGTTGGTGGCAATGATCGAATGCACCGGGATGACGCTGCGTCGCCGCGTGATCGCATTCAGGCCGCCATGCACGTCGAACAGGTGATGCCCCAGCGTGTAGACGATCTGACCGAGCAGGTGAAGCTTCACCGCGATGCGAAAATCCACCCATTCCAGCGGCAGGCCGGAGGCGTCGGTGCGAAGAATCTGCTGATTGAGATCGGTCATGCTGTCTGTCCGTGAGGTTGACGACGCTTTCCTTTCTACCCGATGGCTGGCGATTCTTCAAGGGGCGTCGCGTTTCCGCTGACGGTGGCTGCGCCATTTCCGTCGCAGTTGTCGCCGCTCCGCCGGCGGCAGGTTCAGAAACCAGCGCCGCAGGCGGCGCAGCTTGTTGCGCTGTTTGGGCGGCAGTTCGCGAAAGCGGCGAAAGCGTTTGAGCAGCTGCTTGCGTTGCTTTGGGCTGAGTTTCTTCCAGCGGGCGAGTTTGCGGCGTGCTTCCTGGCGTTGTTCGGGCTTCATCCGTTGCCAGCGTTCCACGCCTTTCAGCAGTTTTTCGCGGCGTTCCAGGGGGAGCTTGTCCCAGCGTCGAGCCAGCGGTTTCAACAAGCGCTGCTGCGTCTTGTTCAGTTGATCCCAATCGGTGTCCACGTGTTCGTCGGCGGTTGCCGGGGCCAGCATCACCAGCAGCGATCCGGCCAGCAACAGGCGTCGCCAGTCTATTCTGGCCATGTGTCGTTCTCCGTGGTTTCGGTGGTGGCTTGCCGGTCCGGCTCGGTGTTTGCGCCTTCGTCGCGCGCGCGGATGGTGTCCAGCGGACTGGCGAGTTCGCCGTCGCGGGTTTCGAGCATGCCGCCGAGGAACTCCAGCAGTTCCATCGAGGGCGCTTCATCGCCCGCGATGCCGCCGACCGGCAGTGTGCTCAGCAGCGTGGTCAGCAGGCTACGCCGGATCATCGCCATGGTGTTGCAGCCAGTCGTAGAAATCGAGATTTTCATAGAGTTCCAGTTCGTCCTCGCTGGCGATGATCTCCAGGCTGTCGGCATCCAGTCCGGGCAGTTCATGGTTCGCCTGCCGGAAGTACAACAAGGCCGCGCCGAGCAGAACCAGCGCCACGCTGCCGGCACCCGCCCAGAGCGAGGCTTGCCGCCAGGCGTCAGGTCGTGCCGACGCGGCCGCGATGGCCTGCCCGCGGGCCACGCGCAGCCGTCGCAGGCTGTGGCTGTCCAGCCCGGCGGCGCGGCGCTCAAGCGCTGCGCGCAGTGGTTCAGTGATTGCGCTTTCCGGTGGTTCGTGTGGCTTGCTCATGTCATGTATCCAGACTTCCGCGCAAGTGTTTCAATGCACGTGACAAATGTGTTTTCACGCTGCCTTCGGAACAGCCCATCGCGGTGGCGGTGTCGCGCACGCTCAGGCCCTCCCATTGGCGCAGCAGGAAGGCCTGCTGCTGCCTCGCCGGCAGTTTCTCCAGCGCCGCCAGCAAGCGGCCGCCGTCTTGCTCTTGCGCGGCGAGGGTCTCCGGGTCGCGCGTGACCGGATCGGCTGCCTGTTGGATCGGATCGCCATCGGTGTCGTCGCCGCCGCCCGGCAGCCAGCCCAGCCAGCGGCGGCGAACCCGCTGCCGGCGGTAGTGGTCGCGAATGCGGTTCTGCAAGACGCGATGGAACAAGGGCCGCCATTGTGTCTCCGGCTTGGCGGCGTAGTGCTTGACGAAACGCAACATGCTCTCCTGCACCAGGTCGAGGGCATCCTCGCGCTGGCCGACGGCAAGCTCGGCGATGACCACCGCGCGGCGTTCCACTTCGGCGAGAAACCGGTTGATGCGTTGCTGATCGATCGCTTGCGCCACGCGCCTCCCGTCCCGTTACTCCGTCGCCCTATCCATATACAACGCTTCAGCGGCGTTTTGGTTGACCTCGGCGTCGCGCCGCGTGGCCCGGCTTATGCCTGCGCGCGGTCTGCGTGGCGCGCGGTTTGCGCCGCCGGCCTTCCGCGTTGTCGCCGGTTCCCGCCGGTTGCCAGGCGGGAACCAGGTGTTTCTTGCCATTGCCGATCAGGTCGGCGCGACCCATGCGTTTCAGCGCCTCGCGTAGCAACGGCCAGTTCTCGGCGTCGTGGTAGCGCAGAAAGGCCTTGTGCAGGCGCCGCTGTTTCGCCGCCGAGACCACCGACATCTTCTCCGAGGCGCGCGAGACCTTCTTCAACGGGTTTCGGCCGGTATGGTACATCGCCGAGGCGATCGCCAATGGCGTGGGCAGGAACGCCTGTACCTGATCCGGGCGGAAATCGTTGCGTTTCAGCCACAGGGCGAGGTTCATCATGTCCTCGTCGCTGGTGCCCGGGTGGGCCGAGATGAAATACGGGATCAGGTACTGCTTCTTGCCGGCCTCGCGGGTATAGCGGTCGAACATCTGCTTGAACTTGTCGTAGGTGCCGATGCCGGGTTTCATCATCTTGCTCAGCGGGCCGGCCTCGGTGTGTTCCGGGGCGATCTTCAGGTAGCCACCGACATGGTGGGTGACCAGCTCCTTGACGTATTCGGGCGAGCGCACCGCCAGATCGTAACGCAGTCCGGAGGCGATGAAGATGCGCTTGATGCCGGGCAGGGCGCGCGCGCGGCGATACAAGCGGATCAGCGGCGCGTGGTCGGTGGTCATGTTCTTGCAGATGTCGGGGTATACGCAGGACAGCCGCCGACAGGCCGATTCGATCTTCGGATCCTTGCAATGCAGGCGGTACATGTTCGCGGTCGGTCCCCCGAGATCGGAGATATTGCCGGTGAAGCCGGGCACCTGGTCGCGGATGGTTTCGATCTCGTGGATGATCGAGTCTTCGGAGCGGCTCTGGATGATGCGGCCTTCGTGCTCGGTGATCGAGCAGAAGGTGCAGCCGCCGAAGCAGCCGCGCATGATGTTGATCGAGAAGCGGATCATCTCCCACGCCGGGTTGCTGGCGTCGGCATAGCTGGGATGCGGCTTGCGCGTGTAGGGCAACTCGTAGATGCGATCCAGTTCGGCGGTGCTCAGCGGGATCGGTGGCGGATTCAGCCAGACGAAGCGCTTGCCGTGCTGTTGCGCCAACGCGCGGGCGTTACCGGGGTTGGTTTCGAGATGGAAGACGCGCGAGGTGTGCGCATACAGCACATCGTCGTTGACGACCTGGTCATGGGAGGGCAGGCGGATGAAGCTGCGCGCGCGATCCGGCCGCCGGCGAGGCTGGAGATCGACGACGGTTCCGCCATCGGCTGCGGTATTTCGCCGCGCGCAGTCCGGCGTCATCGCGTAGGGATCCGCTTGCGGCGCCGGTTTGTGTGGCGCCGGGGTGTCGATGCGCGTGGAATCGATCTCGTTCCAGTCCGCTGGCAAGCTGCCGCGCATGAAGCCGGTGCCACGGATGTCGGTGATCTCGCCGATCGGCTCGCCGGCGGCCAGCCGGTGCGAGAGCTCGACCAGCGCGCGCTCGGCATTGCCGAAGATCAGTATGTCGGCCTTGGAGTCCGGCAGTACCGAGCGGCGCACCTTGTCCGACCAGTAGTCATAGTGTGCGATGCGCCGCAGGCTGGCCTCGATGCCGCCGATGACGACCGGCACGCCGCGATAGGCCTCGCGCGCGCGCTGCGCGTAGACGATCACCGAGCGATCCGGACGCTTGCCGGCCTCGCCATTCGGCGTGTAGGCGTCGTCGCGGCGGATCCTGCGGTCCGAGGTGTAGCGGTTCACCATCGAATCCATGTTGCCGGCGGTGATGCCGAAGAACAGGTTGGGCCGGCCGAGCGCGCGAAAGGCGTCGGCGCTCTTCCAGTCCGGCTGGGCGATGATGCCGACGCGAAAGCCCTGAGCCTCCAGCAGTCGACCGACCAGCGCCATGCCGAAGCTCGGGTGGTCGACATAGGCGTCGCCGGTGACGATGATGATGTCGCAACTGTCCCAGCCCAGGTCGTCCATCTCTTCGCGCGACATCGGCAGCACCGGCGCCGGGCCGAAGCGATGCGCCCAGAACGGACGGTATTTGAAAAGATCCTTGGCCGCTTGCATGATGGGTTTCTCGCAATGAATGCAAACCATTTTGTAACTACTCAGCTAACCGCTGAAATGCGCCAGCTCTGCGTTCAAAAATGGTCATTTACACGTGTAACCCGGCAATTGCTCCTGCATTGCCCTAATAAGTTACATCCCTGTAACGATCACATTTTTT
>JALULB010000278.1:0-7551 GCA_027041035.1 Sedimenticola sp.
CGGTAACTGCCGTTGATATCCATGCTGCCGAGATCGAGGATTCGCAACGGACGACCACGCAGTCCATCCAGCCAGTTGTCGACGAACCAGCGCATCTTGTCCAGCGAGCTTTGGTGCATCAGTTCTCGACCTCCACGGGTGAATCAAGCGTCGTCGTAATGGATGGCGGGGACCAGACCGCATGCAGGTGTGGCCACATCCACCACTGCTCTGGATGCCGGCGTATCATGCGTTCCACCGGCGCCATGATCGCGAGCATCGCCGCCGGATCGTCGAGTCCGGCGATCTCCACCGGCGCTTGCACTTCACCACACAGGCGACCCTCCCGCTCCACCGCGAAATACGGCAACAGTTGGGCATTATAGCGCCGCGCGAGCTTCAGGATGCCAGGCGAGAAACGTCCGGTCCCACCAAGGAACGGCACCGCGATCGGTTGATCGCCTTCGGCCGCCGGCGCATCCACGATGATCACCAGCGTACCGCGCCCGGACAGCACCTTGAACAGGGCGCGGGTGTCGCGGCCGCGGGCGATGACATCGCCGCCAAGCAGACGCCCCATGTTGTCCAGCTTGAAACGCAGATAGTCACGCTCCGTCGCCGACATCTCCACGTCTTCGATATCGGTCACCAGGCTGTGTATCGGACCACCCGGCAACGCCAGCGCGATGGCTGGCATGATCAAGCGGCTGAAATGCGCGGAATACAGAATCACCGGGCGATCACTCTCGCAAGCCCGGCGGTAATGCGACAAACCATCCATGCGAATCAGCGCCGCGATACTCGCCGTATCGGCATGTGGCAGCCGGAACACATCCTGCGTCTCGCGCGCCAGCAGACGGGGCAGTGACGCGGCGCGTTGGGCCAGCGCTGGCGTATCCAGCGTCGGAAACACCTGCCTCAAGCCGTCGACGATCGCCACTTGCTCGCGAGACGCCGAGCGTGCGCGCCAGTATCCCCCGAGGGTCGCGAGTTTATACGCGGGGACGCGCGGCAGGCGAGCCAGTAACGGATGCCAGATACGATAAGAGAACCGCGTCATGGTATTTCGGATACCCTTTCGGACACACGCCAGCGATGCACCAAGCGGGCGACCCCGACCTCGTCGCCGGAGTGGCGCACACGAAAGGGCAACACGTTCTCCTGCTTGTCCATGACATGTACCCCGGAATCGTCCAGCAGATAGATATAAAAACTGTAAAGTCCGGACAGTAATGACAATTCCGGCAACTCGTAGACCAGATGGATATGCCCATCCTCGCCGGCCGTCAGCGCTTGGTCGTCGATCAATGTGCTGACGCCGTAGACATGGATGTTGTCATTGCGCATGATCACCACGCCAACATGCAGCTCGCGCGCCTCGATCCGCCCCGGATCGATAGCGATCCTCAGGGCCAGGGGCTCGCCACACGCATAGTCCGACTTGCCGGCATCGGCGAATTCGATATGCAGAAAACTCGCGCCGGCGGCATGCGCCACCACCGCCACATCCTCCGCTTCCGCTGCCTTCGCGCGCTCGCGCATCGCATCCATATAGCTGTCGACCACCTCGCTGGCATCACCGATCATGCGTAGTTCGCCATGATCCAGCCACAGACAGCGACGACACAGCGTCTTTACCTGGTAGAGATTGTGCGAGCAGAACACCACGGACTTGCCTTGATCGATAAACTCGCGGATGCGGTCCAGGCTTTTCTTCTGGAAGTAGATATCGCCCACCGACAACGCCTCGTCGATCACCAGCACATCCGGATCGACCGCCGTAACCAATGAAAACGCCAGGCGCACATACATGCCGGACGAATAGGTCTTAACCGGACGATACACCGCGTCATCCAGCTCGGAGAAAGCGATAATGCCCGGCAAGGCAGCCTCGGTCTCTTGCGCCGACAACCCCAGCAAAGCACAACCGAGACGAATGTTCTCGATGCCATTGAACTCGGGATGGAAGCCGCTGCCCAACTCCAGGATTGCCGACACCCGACCCGATACCCGCAGGTCCCCCGACGAGGGATGGAGGGTGCCCGCCAGCAGTTTCAGCAAGGTACTCTTGCCCGCGCCGTTCTCTCCGATCACGCCCAGGGTATCACCGGCATCCAGCGAAAAACTCACATCGCGCAGCACGCGAAGTCGTTCATGCCGCTGGCGGCGCAGGAGCAACTCTTTCAACGCGTCCACCGGTTGGCGATACAAGCGGTAATGCTTACACAGCCTGTCCGCTACGATCGCGGTGCTCACAGCACATCCCTCACGGCCAGCGACAAACGGCGGAACAGCAGAAATCCCACGATCGACACCACCAGCCCGAGCGCCAGACTCACGCACAGCGCGACAGCCGGAAACACGCCTTCGAGTATCGCCCCCCGATACGCGCTGACCAGATAATAGAGCGGATTGAAACCGAATATCCAGCGCCAGCTCTCCGGCACCATATCCGCCGGATAGAAGATGGGCGTGGCGAACAGCAGCAACGTCAACAGCATCGTCAGAATCTGCGAAATGTCGCGAAGAAAAGGCGTCAGCACCGCGAATGACCAGGCCAGGCCGGCGCTCATCAGCACCCGGGCCAACAGCAGCAATGGAATCAACATTATCCATACCGACAGCGAACCCAGCAGCCACCAGGCAACCACCAACAGAATGAGCAGCGCAAAAAACTCAGTCACCGCCGACGACAACACCGGCACCAATGGGTATAGCCATATCGGTAACGGCGAGGATGACAGCAAGGAGCGATTGTCCACCAGCGCATTCGACGCCCTGAGAACCGATTCCTGCAATCCGATATAGGGCAGCATGCCGGCCATCAGGTAGAGCACGAACAACTCACTCGGTTGGTCCCGATGAAAACGGACGCCCAATACCGCGCCGAACACAAAGCCATACAGCAGGATCAGAAACAGCGGCTGCGCGATATACCACAGTACACCAAGATAGGAGCCGGCTATCCGGACCTTCAGATCCCGCCTTACCAACAGAAACAGGGTATGCAACAAAGTCACCCGTTGATCCGCTCCCTCGTGTTTACCTTGAGTAAATCGATTGGCCAGGGTAACTACTTGCTGAGAGTAGTGACTAGCCAGGTAATGTGGGTTGGACTTCAGTCCAACAACGGCGGCGCTTCAATGCGCTAGGTGCCTGTCGGATTATGGATGAATCTACTGCGAAGCTGGGAGAGCGGTCCAAATATCCCCGTTTTTTCGTTACATAGGCCCACTATGCGCCTCAAAACCGGGAACATTTGGCCTCGCTCTCCCACCTCCTCGCTACGATCCCCCATAACCCGACAGGCTCCTAGGCACCGCAACAGCCCGCCAATCGGACTCAAGCCCATCCCAGACAAGCTCCGGTCAGCGAAAAAACTCGCGACACAGCCGCCTGTCAGCCGCCCTTGCCGCGGACAAAAACCCCCTTCTCATTGATCGGCCCACGCACCGGCTCGGTATGTTCCGGGGCGCGGGAAGCCTTGAGTTCGGCACGCTTTCTGTCAGCAAAGGCCTTCAACGCCGCCTCGTCCAACTGGTAGTGCTCGCCTTCCCTTGCCTTGGTCAGGAAATCATCACGTCGTTGCGCGCGGTACCGAGCCTCAAGTCGCTCGATCAGCTTGTCTTTCACCTCGTCGAAGGTGCGGGGCTTCTTGGGGATATGCCGATACAGCTTGATGATGTGGTAGCCAAACTCCGACTTGACCGGCTTGCTGATATCGTTCTCCTCGTTCAACTCGAAAGCGGCGTCTTCGAACGGCTTTGTCAACTGGCCGCGCTTGTACACGCCCAACACGCCGCCGCGTGGCGCGGTGGTCGGGTCATCAGAATAGCGTTGTGCCAGCTCGGCAAAGCTTTCGCCATTCTTCAAGCGTTGATACAACTCGTTCGCGAGTTTCTCCGCCTCTTCCTCGCTACGCACATCCTTGTATTTGGTTTTCTCCCGGATCAGGATATGCGCGACGGCCACCTTCTCCGGTTCCGACCAGGCCTCCGGATCGGCATCGTATTGCTCTTTCGCGGCAGCCGTCATATCCGGCACCGGCTCCTTGTCCAGCAAGCGCATGCGTTCGCTGAAAAGCAGGCCATCGATCATCTCCCTGATCTTCGCCTGTATGACCGGATCCTTGTCCAGTCCCATCGTTCTCGCCTGATCGGCGATGACCCGCTGCGCAAAGAGTGAATGCGTCATCTTCTTCAACATCAGCGGATTATTGATCGCGCCGATCACCGCTGGACGCGGTGCGTTGAACATGCGCGCCTCCAAATCCAGTGGCATCACCACGTGGTGATCTCCGCGCGCGATAGCGCGGTCAGTATTCGCTCCGGGAGCGGCTTGCGCTAGATTCACCGCGAAGAAAAACCCCGTCAGCAGCACACTCAGATTGAACCGGATGGCGGGATTACTCGGATTCATGCTCATGTTGTGAGACCTCATCGATAGACAGTATGCAAGAAATGAGAGTAGTGGGATCACGAAAGATGCTGGTTGTTCCCTACCCCTGTGGAGTTTCATTCAGGCATAAAAAAAGCAAGCCCCGAGAGGGGCTTGCTTTCATCCGTCAGGCTAGGCCTGAAAGATCAACGGTCGGTGAAGCGAACGAAGTCGATCGTCTCGCCCACGGATGCCGGACCGATCTCGGCTTCCAGCGCGGCAAAGCCAACATTCGGCACGCCGTTGAAGCTGAAAGCACCACCCATGATGTCGACACCAGAGACGTTATCGGGGTCAACCAGCGCTTCGATGCTGCCGTTGGTGCTGTAGTTGTAACCTACACTGCCATCACCAAAGGTCATGCGCGCCCAGCCGGCGTTGAAGCCACCGGTAACACTCAACGCTTTCTGGTTCGGGCTACCCAGCACGGATGACGGCTGCGAGGTACCACTCAGGAAAGAGATAACGTTGACTTCACGATCCAGGATAACCTTGTCTGGCGCACCCGGGAATACCGGAGAGAAGCCGTCGGAAGCGCTAACGGTCTGGTTTGCTTCCTCGTTATCGAAGTACGAGATAGCGACGACAACATCATTCAGGCTGTTAGCCTTGAACTGCCAGTTGGTGCAGTTGTTGCCAGCGCCATCGCTAGGATGCAGATCCACGGAATCGGTAGCGGTGTTATTGCTTACGTTAACCGTACCCGGTACACAAGCGGCCAGCGGGCCAGCGGCGCCATCCGCGTCAGCGGTCAGGGTAGCACCATTGTAAACGCCATGTTTACGCATCGGGAAGTTGACAACCCAGTCGGTCGAGCCGTTGATGCCGCCATCGATGAAGTACGGACCACCAACTGCGTTCGAGGTCAGCGCGTGAGCCATCGGCAGCGGATTTGCGCCAGCGGCCAGAGACGGGTTGGGCGCCTGATCGGTGGTAGCACCGGTATCGAAATAGGTCAGAGGCCAAACGGTGTTGGTTCTTGCCAGTCCATTCGCGGTGGTGATCGAAGAAGTGGTTACATCGCCACTTGCCAGGGAAGGCAACAGGAAGTGTACCGCATCATTCGAACGATAGTGCTGGGGAACGGTAGCGTAGCTGTCGATAGCGACAGGCTGCTCGACAAACGCCGCGCCGGTAGCGGTGTTCAGCAGGATTCCGTAGCCGGACAGACCACCGGTAGGCGCAACCAAGCCATTATTCAGACCAGCGCCATCATAGGGGTCGGAAGCATTACCGTCGACGGAAACACCACCAGCCATATCGCCAGCAGTGAAACCATTCTTGGTGTTCAACCATGCATCGTTGATCACGGTGCAATCCGCTGGAACGCCGTCGGTACCGTGCAGAACGCCGGCAACAACGCTACGCTCCACGGGACCAACCGCAGGATTGGTATTTACCGTGCCATCTGCTGCGGTTTCAGCTGTTTCAGCATACTCGCCACCATCAACAGCCGGACCGGGTCCATCAGCGATAACGCCCATTTCAATGACTTCGATGTAACCTTCGGTTACGTCGGCGGTATCCACGGCGGTATAGCCATCGATGAAGTCCTGACCGCTACCCTTCAACTGGTCGTTGCTCGGGAAGGTGCAGCTGTTGTCTTCGGTGACGATGTTGGCCTTGCCGTTCGCCGGGTTCTTGCGAATGGAAGCGGTCCAGACGTCGTTCGGCGACATGTAGACGTTGAAGTCGAGTACATCGTTTGATGCCTGAGACTCACGGAAACGAACCTTCACAGCCTTGAACTCGCTGGTCGTATTCGTAATCGCAAAGTTGGTAACAAAGTTGTTGTTAACGTTGTAGTAAGGGAAGATCAGAACTTGGCCAGTCCCATCTTCGCTCACGTGTACAGCCTGAGCGCTGGACACAATACCCAGTGCACCGATCATACCAGCGGTCATCGCCGCGGCAAGCTTGGTCTTCTTAAACACTTTCGCGTTCTCCTCAAATTGCCTTGGATTAAGTCAGCAAAAATAAATGTTGGCCAGCCTTAGCTCTAGCCCCTCAATGCCGAACCCTACAATGATACACATCTGTTTGCAAGTTTCGACCTGGAAGAAAACTCCGCCACGTTGGGCGGGAGTTTCATCTTGTGCTGTATTTTTAGCACAACGAGAGCGGTTTGCATAGACCTGATTTACAACAAATGCTCACAATGAGACATTGTAGCGAATTTCAATAAAATAACAAGTGCAAAAACGCCACAACGCCAAAAAACTCGGTATCGCCATCAAACTTAGGTCGTACTCATGACCCGACTTATCGATGCTCGACACCCCTTCACGCCGCATGACCACGGGCTTCGACAGCATATCCCGGCCAATACGGCAAAAAAACATCAAATCCGGTCGCGACATGTTGTAAATCAACAACAGCGCACCGATCAGGCATCCAGCAGTATCCACCACTGACCATCCTTGCGATACCATTTCTCCGTCACCGGAGCGGTGGTATGAATCTCCTCCGGGAAACGCGGCAGACGCATCTTGATCTCTACGATGATCGTCGCGGCGCAACTGTCCCCGTCGCATTTCGCATCCCTGAAGCGTGCCGACTGCCATCGACCCACGCCCTTCATCTGACTTAGAAAGTGCTTGTAAGTCAGCACCTTCCTCGCCTCGGGCGAAACGAAACCGTAGGCCGTTTCAGAGCGACCTTCTATCTTGGCCTGCCAGTAAGCGAGTACCCGCCCCTTCAGGCCATCGGGCACCTTGTCGACCTTGGACTGATTTTCTGAAGCCCGGGAGGAGGACATATCCTCCGCCAGCGCGCTGACACCACCAACAGACAGCACGGCCAGCGCAATCAACAACAGGATGGACTTGAATGAATGCATCGGGATGCTCCTAAATTAATGATCAAATGGATTCGTCGTCGAGCCGCGATCACAGACGGTAGGCCTCGTTGATCGCACGCATCTTGTTGCGTATCTCCTCGCCGAGATTCAGTACGTCCTGCTCGTTGCGTAGCGCCCGTGGGGTAATGATCACGAGGAGTTCCTGCCGGGTGTTCGCCTTGATCGTGGAACCGAACAGATTGCCGATAAACGGCAGCTCGTGCAGCCCCGGCAGGCCGGAGCCACTGGATTCGCCGTTGTCCTTGATCAAGCCGCCGAGCACGATGCTGCCGCCG
>JALULB010000278.1:7561-8311 GCA_027041035.1 Sedimenticola sp.
ATCTCGCGCTGCACGAAGCTGCGCTGATTGGTGGCATCGTCGATGCCGCCGACATCGGTCACCTTCTGCAGCAGATCCATGGTCACCAGGCCACCGGCATTGACACGCGGCGTGACTTCGAGAAAAACGCCGGTATCGCGAAACTGGATATTCTCGGTGGTGGTGCCGCCATCGGTCGTCGTGGTGCCGACCTTCACCGGCTGCTGGTTGCCGACATTGATATGTGCAGTATGGTTGTCCAGCACGAGTATGGACGGCGAGGACAGCACCTTGACCAGGGAGTCCGAGGCCAGGGCGCTGAGTATCGCGTTGATATTGCCCGAAGCACCGGATACCAGATAGGAGAATCCGTTCGCACCGAAAGCACTGAGTTCGCCAAGACCCGGTGTCTTACCGTTGCCATCGAGTATCCCGGTACCGGTCCGACCGCCGCCGAGCCGATGGTTGAAGACCCACTGCAAACCGTACTGAAGCTCGCCCTTCAGGGTCACTTCGAGAATCGTCGCCTCTATCAATACCTGCAACGGCGCGATATCGAGACGCCGCAAGGCATCCTCGATCCGGCCGTAATCGCGTGGCCGGGCAAGAATCAGCAGGGCGTTGTTCTCTTCGTCGGCGACGACACGTACCTTGTCTTCCTCGTCGCCACCTTTCCTGGCGGAGCCGCCACGCCCACCGCTCAGCGCGCCACGCAACGCACTGACCGCGCTCTGGCGCTTCGACAAGCGGCTTGCGCCAGCCGACTTGGCG
>JALULB010000279.1:0-4364 GCA_027041035.1 Sedimenticola sp.
GAAGATCACCATGATGCTCGGCGCGGCTGGCGACCTGACCAAGCGCAAGCTGATTCCGGCGCTGTATTATCTGTATCGCGACAAGCTGTTGCCGGAACGTTTCGCCATCATCGCGGTGGATCACCTCGAAGGCGATGACGACAGCTACCGGAAACGCCTGGACGGCGAGATCGGCAATTTCGTTCAAGAGGGCTTTTCCAGCGCGCAATGGGAGTCGCTGGCGGGGCGCATCCATTACCTGCAGGGTGACTTCCTTCAAGACGAATCCTATTCCCGCCTTGCCGAGCGGCTTGGGCAGATTGGCGAGCAGCAGCAAATCAAGCCGAACTACCTGTTCTACATGGCCACGCCGCCGCGTTTCTTCGGCGAGATCGCAAAACGCCTGGGCACCGCCGGCCTGGCCTGCGAGAGCGATGGACACTGGCGGCGGATGGTGGTGGAAAAGCCGTTCGGCGAGGACCTGCGCTCCGCCCAGGTGTTGAACGAGACGCTGCACACGGCGTTCGAGGAGCAGCAGATCTACCGTATCGACCACTACCTGGGCAAGGAGACGGTGCAGAATATCCTGATGTACCGCCTGGCGAACAGCACCGTCGAGCCGATCTGGAACCACCGTTATATCGACCACGTGCAGATCACCGTGGCGGAGACCGTCGGTGTCGAGAATCGCGCCGGTTATTACGACCAGGCCGGAGCGCTGCGCGACATGCTGCCGAATCATCTGCTGGCGCTGATGTCGGTGGTGGCGATGGAGCCGGCGAACGCGCTGGACGGCGAGGCGGTGCGCGACGAGCAGGCGAAGGTGCTGCGCGCCATCCGCCCGCTGGAGCCGGAACAGGTATTGACCCAGGCGGTGCGCGGCCAGTATCGCGCCGGTCGCGCGGCGGACGGTCGGGTGCTGGCGGCCTATCGAGACGAGCCGGGCGTGCGCGACGACTCCGCCACCGAGACCTATGTCGCGCTGAAGCTGGTCATCGACAGCTGGCGTTGGGCGGGCGTACCGTGACCGGCCGCTATACCGAGATCGCCATTCAGTTCAAGCATGCGCCGAACATGAAGTTTCGTGATTCGCTGGTGAAGCGTGCCAACATCCCGCCGAATGTGCTGGTGTTGCGCATCCAGCCGAACGAAGGCATCTGCATGTGTTTCAATACCAAGGTGCCCAGCCCGATCCCGCAACTCAGCCCGGTGGAGATGGATTTCAGCTACAGTGACTACTTCGGTCAGGCGCCCAGCACCGGCTACGAGACCCTGATCTATGACTGCATGTGCGGTGATCCGACGCTGTTCAAGCGCGCCGATACCATCGAGGTCGGCTGGGAGCTGGTCGAGCCGGTGCTCGACGTGTGGAGCGCCCTGCCGCCGCGCAATTTCGGTAATTACGCCGCCGGTTCCTGGGGGCCGGCCGAGGCGGATGCGTTGATCGAGAACGACGCGCGAAGCTGGCGCAACAACGGCGTTGGCGCCTGATGCGGGCGGGCGGCTTGCCTAGTCCGGCGCGAACAGCGAAAATAGCCGATGCCTAGCCACCCCGAGTTGCCAACCGATGTCTGACGCCGCCTCCGAGACCGCTTCATCCGATCCCTTCGAGCTGAAAGCCAGCGCCATCACCGTGCCGGTGATGAAGCTGTTCGACCCGGACATGGACCGGATAACCGATCTGTTGACGACAAAGATCGAACAGGCGCCGGATTTCTTCCATAATGCGCCGATCGTCATCGATCTGTCGGCGCTGAAAAGCGGTGACGCGACCGTGGCTTTCGCCCTGCTGGTCGGACTGATCCGCGGCATGGGGATGATCCCGGTCGGCGTGCAGGGGGGCAACGAGCTACAGAATGAAGCCGCCGAGATGCTCGAACTGGCGATACTCAGCAACAGCGCCGGGCGGCCACGCCCCCGACCGAAGGCGCGCGCGGCGGCGGCGCCCGGCGCGGCGCCGGAGGAACACTCGCTGCTGGTCACGCGCCCGGTGCGCTCGGGCCAGCGGTTGTATGCGCGCGGCGGCGATCTGGTCGTGACCGCCGCGGTGAGTTCCGGCGCCGAGCTGTTCGCCGACGGCAATATCCATGTCTATGGCGCGTTGCGCGGGCGGGCGCTGGCTGGGGCAAAGGGCGATGTCTCGGCGCGTATCTTCTGTCGCAAGTTGAATGCCGAACTGGTGTCCATCGCCGGCCGTTACAAGGTCAGCGACAGCATCTCGCGGGAACACTGGGGAGATGCGGTACAGGTCTACCTGATCGAAAACCGGCTGGTTGTCGAACCCATCTGATTACAATTACAGAGTCTGGGTGGCCGTAAAATGCGGCTTCCCGACAAGCCTTAGCAGGAGGAGAATCCGTGGCAAGAACGATAGTGATAACATCCGGTAAGGGTGGTGTGGGGAAAACGACCACCAGCGCGGCGATCGCGATGGGACTGGCGCAGCGTGGCAACCGGACGGCGGTGATCGATTTCGACGTGGGTCTGCGCAACCTGGACCTGGTGATGGGCTGTGAGCGGCGCGTGGTGTACGACTTCGTCAACGTCATCACCGGCGAAGCCACCTTGAATCAGGCCCTGATCCGCGACAAGCGTTGCGACGACCTGTACATCCTGCCCGCCTCGCAGACACGCGACAAGGAGGCATTGACCCAGGAAGGCGTCGGCAAGGTGCTCGACGAGATGGGCAAGACCTTCGACTACATCGTCTGCGATTCGCCGGCCGGCATCGAACACGGCGCGACCATGGCGATGTACTTCGCCGACGACGCCATCGTGGTGACCAACCCCGAGGTCTCCTCGGTGCGCGATTCCGACCGCATGCTCGGCATCCTGGCGAGCAAATCCCGCCGTGCCGAGAACGCCGAGGACCCGATTCGCGAATACCTGCTGTTGACCCGCTACTCACCGGAGCGCGTCGAACGCGGCGAGATGCTCGGCGTGGACGATGTGCAGGAGATCCTGTCGCTGGATCTGCTCGGCGTGATTCCCGAGTCGCCCGATGTGCTCGACGCCTCCAACAAGGGCGCGCCGATCATCCTCAACGAGCAGTCCGATGCCGGTCAGGCGTACACCGATGTCATCTCCCGCTATCTCGGCGATGACGTGCCGCATCGCTTCCTCGATGCACGCAAGAAGGGCCTGTTCGGCCGACTGTTCGGAGGCTGACATGGGACTGTTGGATCTATTTCGCAAGAACCAGAAATCGAGCGCCTCGGTCGCCAAGGAACGCCTGCAGATCCTCGTCGCTCACGAGCGCTCGGCGCGCGACAACACGCCCTCCTACCTGCCCAGATTGAAAGAGGATCTGCTGAAGGTCATCCGGCGCTATGTCGATATCGAGCCGGATCAGGTACAGGTCACGCTGGACAGCGACGGTAATCAGGAGTTCCTGGAGCTGAATATCGCCCTGCCGGAGGATCGCTGACGCTACGTGTAGATCGGTTTTTCCTGAATAGTGTCGATTTGTTGTTTGCAGCGAGGTAGGTTGGGCAAAGCGTAGCGTGCCCAACACAGGTATTGCCGCCTGCGGGAGACTATCATCAGCTCGTCGATGCCGGTTCTCCGTATTCCCTGGAAAGGCGGTTGGCTAACTGCCGGCGCCGCGTTGGGCACGCTGCGCTTTGCCCAACCTACGGCAGTAAACGGCCTGCGCACCACCTCCTTTCCATCGTCAAACCAGCTTCAATTCGATTGTCCGCTGTTTGCCGCCACGCTTCACGGTCAGCTTCACCTTGTCACCCGCCTTGTACTTCGACAGCAGCAGTTTCAAGCGCGCGAGGGTATGCACCGGCCTGCCTTCGACCGCGACGATGATGTCGCCGGTCTTCAGGCCCGCGTCCTTGCCATGGCCTTTCTTGCTGAATTCCAGGATCTCCAGGCGGTTGTCCTTGGTTTTCAGAAACACCCCGATCTTCGCCGAAGGTGGCAATGTCTTGTGCTGGGTGAACACCAGGTAGTCGGCCACCTCGGGGGTTGGGTAGCGGCCGTCGTCGGCCAGGATGGTGACGCTGTTCAGTGATGGCAGGCGTCGCGCGAGCCGGTTCGGGATACCGTTCTTCCAGGCGATGTGTCCGCTGCCGGCGAGTATCAGCATGCGGCTGTCGGGATGCGCGCGCAGGTAGTTCGCGGCGCTCTCGGCCATGGTTTCGTCCCAGGTGAGTTGCACATCGAGAAAGTTCTTGAATGGATGCTTCGCGCCGGGATGCTGCTTGTAGGTGTCGTGGATGCGTTCCTCATAGGCCTTGTCGCCGCGGTCGATCTCGCCGGGCAGGCGTTTCGCCAGCTTTGTCGACAGACCGCCGATGCTCTTCTCGCCGACCTCGCCGGTCAGCTCCTTCTCGGCGTTCAGCGCGACGATCGGGATGCGGTGCTGCTTGGCGAAC
>JALULB010000279.1:4374-8277 GCA_027041035.1 Sedimenticola sp.
CGTAATAGCCGCTGCGTTCGAGCATCTCCGCCTCGTCGATCTTGCCGGCGAGGTAGTCGTCGAGCACCTGCTGGTAAGGGCGTTGGAACCATTCGACGCCCAGCGCCAGCGGCTTGCCCTGTTCGGCCAGCCCCTTCAGCACGGCCAGTTGCAAGGCGTGATGGTCGACGCGGTTATGGGATTCACCGACGAAGACGACACGTTGGTCTTTCAGCGTATCGATCAGTTGGTCCAGCGACTCGGCCTGCTTCAGGTTCAGCACCAGCGGCTCGCCGGGCGTGGGCAGGCGGGTTGTTTTCGCCAGGTCGCGGGTCTCTGCCGACTGGTAACAGCCGCCGAGAAGCAGGCTGGCGAGAAGTAACGGGATGGTATGCTTGGAGAGCACGCGGAACCTCACTGGAAGCGATGAATGAAATGCGATTGAAGCACAAATGTCTTGTTATTGTCCTGTTTGCGACGATTTGGTTCCCCTTGACCGGCCAGGCGAGCGAGATTGTCGTTGATCATGATCTGACGGTCAGGCTGTTGCCCGACGAGAATCGCATGGAGGTGGTCGACCGCCTGCGCCTGCCGAAGACGTTGCCGGCCAACGCCGTGTTGCGCTTGAACGCCGGCTTTACATTGGCCGCCGGACACGGCCTGCAGGCGGCCGGCGTAAAGCGCGACCTCGCAGCTTATCGGCTGCCACCGGACGCCGCTGGCAAAACCCTTGCGCTGCGCTACAGTGGCGCGCCGCTCGGCATCGATGCGCCGACCCGGCTGGGTGACATGCCGCGTGGTCTGATCGATACAGACGGTGTGTTTCTGGATGGCGCTTCCGGCTGGTTTCCATGGCTGCCGGGATCGCTTCAGACCTTCCGGCTGCATGTCGATGCGCCGGATGGCTGGCGGGTGGTCAGCCAGGGTGGCTTGTCGCGCGACGCCAAGGCCTTCGTCTGGCGCGAAAAGCACCCGCAGGACGACATCTACCTGCTTGCCGATCGCTATGCCTTCTATCGACGGCCCGGCGGGGTCGCGATGCAGGTGTACCTGCTGAACGCTGACGCGCCGCTGGCGCGGCGCTATCTGGACACCAGCGCGCACTATGTCGATTTCTACTCGAAGTTGCTCGGCGACTACCCCTACGCGAAGTTCGCGGTGGTCGAGAATCGCTGGCAGACGGGCTACGGCATGCCGTCGTTCACCCTGCTGGGTTCGCGCGTGATGCGTCTGCCTTTCATCCTGCACAGCTCCCTGCCGCATGAGATTCTGCACAACTGGTGGGGCAATGGCGTCTATGTCGATTATCGCGAGGGCAACTGGAGCGAGGGCCTGACCGCCTATCTATCCGATTACCTGTTGCGCGAACGCAAGGCACGGGGGGCCGCCTATCGGCGTGGCGCGCTGGAACGCTTTACCAACTTCGCCGCCGATGGCCGGGACATCCCGCTGGCGCGCTTCATCTCGCGACACAGCGAAAGCAGCCAGGCGGTCGGCTACAGCAAATCGTTGATGCTGTTCCACCAGATCCGCCGGCGCTTGGGTGACCCGGCATTCTTCTCGGCGCTGCGGCATTTCTACGCGAAATGGAAGTTCCGCTTTGCGACCTTCGGTGATCTGATCGCGGCCTTCGAACAGGCGGGTGGCGAATCGTTGGCCGATCTGGTGAAGCCGTTGCTGCATGGTACCGGCGCGCCCCGGTTGGTACTGGACGAGACAAGGCTGGAGAAGGTGGACGGCGGCTATCGCTTGAACGTGCGCGTGCGGCAGAAACAAGCGGGGCCCGTTTACCCTCTGCGCGTGCCGGTGCGTATCGTCTTTGCCGATGGCGACAGCGAGACGCGACAGATCGAACTGGACGGCAGGACGGCGGAAGCCCTTTTCCGTTTCGAGCGGCGCCCGGTTTCGCTTGCGGTCGACCCGGAATTCCAGCTCTTTCGACTCCTGGATGCCACCGAGAAACCGGCTTCGCTGGGGCGTTTGTTTGGCGCGCCCCGGCAGCTGTTGATACTGCCGTCGGCGGCGTCGGGGGATCTACCGGCATGGCGGCGCCTGGCGAAGCAATGGCAGGACCGTTACCACAATATCGAGCTGGTATCCGACAAGGCTATCCGAGATCTGCCGGAGGATGCCGCGGTCTGGATACTCGGCTGGGACAACCGTTTTCTCGCCGAGGCCAAACGGCGCGCCGGCGTCGGCGACGCGGATGCCGACCGGCGCGAGCGCGTCGCGCTGGTCAGGCTGGACGCCGACAACCGGCATGCGCCACTGGGCTTCATCGGCGCGCAAGGCGCGGAGAGCATCGGTCTGCTGGCGCGCAAACTGCCGCATTATTCCAGCTATGGCGAGTTGGCGTTCGATCTGCCCGGCGTGAGAAATCGTGAGAAGCGGCGTCTGCCAGTGACGCACTCCGCGCTGATGCGCGAGCTAGGAGCCTGTCGGATTATGGGGGATCGTAGCGAGGAGGTGGGAGAGTGAGGCCAAATGTTTCCGGTTTTGAGGCGCATAGTGGACTTATGTAACGAAAAAACGGGGATATTTGGACCGCTCTCCCATCTTCGCAGTAGATTCATCCATGATCCGACAGGCTCCTAATCGACAAATGACAACTGCTGGCCGGTCACGCCCTGGCTCGCCGGGCCAAGCAGCCACAGGTAGTGATTGACCAGCGCCTCCGGCGTCTTCAGCGTTGCCGGGTCTTCGCCGGGATAGGCTTGCAGGCGCAGGTTGGTGCGCGTCGGGCCGGGGTTGAAACTGTTCACCCGTATCGGGCTGGTGCCCTCGGTCTCGTGCGCGAGAATCTGCATGAAACCCTCGATGGCGGCTTTCGACACGCCATAGGCGCCCCAGTAGGCTCGCCCGCGTCGACCGAACTGGTCGCCGGTAAACACCACCGAGGCATCCTCCGACTTGCGCAGCAGCGGCAGGCAGGCGCGGGTCAGCATCATCGGCGCGTTCAGATTGACCTGGAGGATCTGATACCAGGTCTCCATGTCGTAATCGTCGATGCGGCTCAGCACGCCGAGCTTGGCGGCGTTGTGCAGCAGGCCGTCGAGACGCCCGAATTCCTTCTCCAGAGTCTCCCCGAGGGTGTCGAAGTCGGACTCGGTGGCGCCTTCCAGGTTCAGCGGATAGATCGCCGGCGTCGGGCCGCCGGCGGCCTCGATGGCGTCGTACACCGCTTCCAGCTTGCGCAGTGTCTTGCCGAGCAATACCACCGTTGCGCCATGCTTGCCTGCCGCCAGCGCCACCGCGCGGCCGATGCCATCACCCGCGCCGGTAACCAGGATGACGCGATCCAAAAGCACCTTGTCGGGCGCCTGATAGTCTTTCGGCGGAATGGAACTCATGGGCCTGCCTGCTGCGGTGATTGAAAGGGATGGCTATTTTGCCAGAAGGACGCCCTTCCAGCCATGCCAGAACAGCGCCAGCGGCGTCAGCATCGTCCTGCGATGCCGGCAGGCGGCGGGGTCGTCGCGGATCGCCTTGTACAGCGCGCGCGCCTGAGCGTGCAGGGCGCGCGCCGGGCGCAGCGCCGGTCGGCGGCTTGGCGGCGTCGTGGCGAGGTGGTCGGCCAAGGCCAGACTCGGCGCGAGCCGCTGGACAAAGTCGGCGTCGGGCAGGTCCAGCAACTCGCGCGCGCCGCCGGCGCCCTCGATCAACAGCGGACAGCGGCCACGCCGTAGCGGCGCGCCGATGCGGTTCAGCGTTTCGACCAGAAAGCGAAAACGCCCGGTGTCGCGCGCCATCCCAGCATCATCGTCCGTGCCGCCGCACACGCGGGCGGCCAGTTGCTCGATCACGGCGAAACGGTCCGCCTGGGCCATCAGCGCGTCCCGGTCGGCCGGCGAATTGGCGCGTAGCAGAAGCTCCTGCGCATCGACGAAATCAGCCAACTCGGCGAGCCGCCCGGCGGCTGGCCGA
>JALULB010000280.1 GCA_027041035.1 Sedimenticola sp.
GACCTTCTGTGGCGCGCCGCCGGATGCTGCTGTGCCTGCCGGAACTGAACGGGGAAGATGCCTTCGTGGATGCCGAACGGGTACTGGCCGGCGCGCCACAGAAGGTCCACCGGGCGATAGCCTATCTGCGCCGCGTCGCCGATAGCGTGCGCGCGCGTTTTCCGCATATCGAGTTGCATGTCGATCTGGCGGAACTGCGCGGTTACAACTACCACACCGGCATCGTGTTCGCCGCCTTCGCGCCGCAGTCGGGTGAAGAGGTCGCGCGTGGCGGTCGCTATGACGCGGTCGGCGCGGCCTTCGGTCGATCCCGCCCGGCAACCGGCTTCAGCGCGGATCTGAAGAATCTGCTCGGTATCAGTGGCAGGCTGCACGAGCCATCCGAGCCGGAACGCGTGATACTCGCGCCCTGGGGCGATGACGCCGCGCTGCTGGCGGCGGTCGCCGCGCTGCGCGCCGACGGGCATCGCGTACTGTGGGATCTGCCGGGCGTCGGCGTCGATCAATATCAACACATTCAGCATCTGGTGGATACCCCGGATGGCTGGCAAGTACAGTAATCTTTGGAAGTAAGTTCAATGGGTAAAAATGTAGTCGTCATTGGTACGCAATGGGGTGATGAGGGCAAGGGCAAGATCGTCGATCTGCTTACCGACAAGGCGCACGCGGTCGTGCGTTTCCAGGGCGGGCACAATGCCGGGCATACCTTGGTTATCGATGGCAAGACCACCGTCCTGCACCTGATTCCATCGGGTATTCTGCGTGACAATGTGCGCTGTTTCATCGGCAACGGCGTGGTGCTCTCGCCACAGGCGCTGTTGAAAGAGATCGACGAGCTGGAGGCGGGTGGCATCCCGGCTTCCGAGCGCATCGGTATCAGTGAATCCTGCCCGGTTATCCTGCCCTATCACATCGCGTTGGATCAGGCGCGCGAGCACGCGCGCGGCAAGAAGGCGATCGGTACCACCGGACGCGGTATCGGCCCGACCTATGAAGACAAGGTGTCCCGGCGCGGCATCCGTCTCGGCGAGATGCTGAACCCGGATGCCTTCGGCGAACGTCTGCGCGAGGTGATGGAGTATCACAACTTCGCGCTGGAGCATTACTTCAAGTTCCCGAGCGTGGACTACCAACAGGTGCTCGACGAAGGGCTGGCGCAAGCCGAGCGGATTCGCCCGCTGGCCTGTGACGTGCCGGGCGAGTTGCACGCGATGCGGCGCAGCGGCCAAAGTGTGATGTTCGAGGGCGCGCAGGGCGCGTTGCTGGATATCGATCAGGGCACCTATCCCTACGTTACCTCGTCGACGACCACGGCGGGTGGCGCGGCCAGCGGTTCCGGTGTCGGGCCGCGCGATCTGGACTACGTGGTCGGCATCGTGAAGGCCTATACCACCCGGGTGGGCGCCGGGCCGTTCCCGACCGAGTTGTTCGACGACGATGGCAAGTATCTGGGCGAAAAGGGTCACGAATTCGGCGCGACCACCGGGCGTCAGCGGCGCTGCGGCTGGCTGGACACGGTCGCGCTGCGGCGCTCGCTGAACGTCAACAGCGTCAGCGGTATGTGCATCACCAAGCTCGACGTACTGGACGGCATGGAACGCATCCGTATCTGCACAGCCTACGAACTGGATGGCCAGCAGGTCGATACGCCGCCGGTCGGCGCGGATGCCTTCGAGCGTTGCAAGCCGGTGTACATGGACATGCCGGGTTGGACGGAATCCACCGTCGGCATCGACGATTACGACAAACTGCCGGTGAACGCCAAGGCGTACCTGAAGAAGATCGAGGCGCTGTGCGAAACCCCGATCGACATCATCTCGACCGGGCCGGACAGGGATGAAACCCTGGTTCTGCGTCATCCCTTCGATTGAGGGCGGGGTGAACGGGTCGGCGTCGGCCCGACCCGCATGGGCCGGATTTCAATCCGCCGGGGCGTCGCGGCCTTGGCGGCCGGATAGCGGCCAAGGCGTTGGGCCGAGAGCCAACCCAAGGGCAACAGGTGTCAGTTGCCGAACACCTTCTTCAGCAGATCGGTGGAGCGCGCCAACGGGTTGGTGCGGATCTGTTTCTCTTCGATGGCGATGTACTTGTACAGGCCGTCCAGCGTCTTGTCGGTGACGTACTTGTCCAAGTCCAGCGAGCTGCTTTCGCCACCGAGCAGACCGCCAACCGCGCCGCCGAGCAGACCGCCGCCGGCCGAATCACCGAGCATGCCTTTTCCCTGGCTCAGCAGCTTCTTGTAAGCGGAGGTCGCGCCGGCCTTGTCGGTCGCCTGCTTGACGATGGGCATGAAGCTCTGCTCCAGGCGTTTCCCGCTCTTCTTGCGAAAATACTGTGTCGCGGCATCGTCCGGGCCTTTCAGGATGCCCATGGCATCGTCCACGCTCATCTCGCGAATCGCTTCGCCGAGAATCTTCGCGGCTTTCGGCGTTGCCTGTTCCGCCGCGTGATTCATCGAAGAGACGAAACCGTCGACATACTGTTTTCCGCCGGCCTTGCTCGCGATGCTTGCAACGGTTTTCAGCGA
>JALULB010000281.1:0-1510 GCA_027041035.1 Sedimenticola sp.
AAGCGAGCGGCGAGCGTGGACTTGCCGTGATCGCTGTGCGCGATGAGGGAGAAGTTGCGGATGTGACTCAAGTCTGTCATATAGCAATGCAAAAGGGGCCACTACAGCCCCTTTTGCCATATCAGAAATTCGGCGCCTAATGATACAGGAGTACCCGCCGGAACGCTAAGGAGCCTCGCCCTCGCCCGACAGACAGGCGTCGAGCGCGACCGGGTCGAGGTAGTATTCACAGATTGCGCGCGTGCCGGCCATCAGCACCGGCACGCGCGCATTGAAGCGTTCCAGCAGCGCCGGATCGGCGTCGATGTCGACGCGCCGCAGGCCGACCCGCCCGCTCTCCAGCCAGGGCTGAAGCTGACGTTCGAGATCCTCGCACAGGTGGCATCCCTGCCGGGTATACAGCGTCAGCTCCCGCATGCCCGCCGGATCAGGACTTCGGGATGTGCAACGCCAGGAACATCGGCCCGGAGGCACGCCGCTGAATCAACACCGGCACGGTCTTCCCGACACCGGCTTTCTCGATCAGGCGTTTCAGGTCACGCGGCGCGCGCACCCTCTGCTTGTCGAACATCAGGATCACATCACCGGCCTTGATGCCGGCCTCGCGCGCCGGTCCAGCCTCGACGGCTTCCACCAGCACGCCGCTGTCGGAGTCGAGCTTCAACGCCTTGCGCACCTTCTCGGGCAGGTCGCCGACAACCAGCCCCAAGCGGCCGGCATCGGCCTTGCCGGGCTGCTTGAAACGCGCCGCTTCCAGCGTGTCGCCCTGTTCGTCGAGCTTGCCGACGACAACCCGCAGCGAACGTTTTTTACCATCGCGCAGAATGGTCATCTCGACCGGCTTGTCGATCGGGCTGGCGCCCACCAGCGGCGGCAGCGACGAGGAATCCTCGACAGCTTCATGATTGTAGGCGAGGATCACGTCGCCCGGCTCCAGCCCGGCCTTGGCCGCCGGACTGTCGGCGACCACCTGCGCGACCAGCGCGCCCTGTGGCCGCGGCAAGCCGAAGGATTCCGCCAGATCCCGCGAGACATCCTGGATCAGCACGCCAAGCCAGCCGCGCGAGACATGACCGGTGGTGCGCAACTGGTCGACGATATTCATCGCCACGTCGATCGGGATCGAGAACGACAGCCCCATGTAACCGCCGCTGCGGCTGTAGATCTGCGAGTTCACCCCGATCACCTCGCCATCCAGGTTGAACAGCGGGCCGCCGGAGTTACCAGGATTGATCGCCACGTCGGTCTGGATGAAGGGTACATAGTTCTCGCTCGGCAGACTGCGGCCCAGCGCGCTGATGATGCCGGCCGAGGCGGAATGATCGAGTCCGAAGGGCGAGCCGATCGCAAGCACCCATTCACCTACTTTCAGATCGTCGCTGTTACCCAGTTTGACGACGGGCAGATGATCCGCGTCGATCTTCACCAGGGCGACATCGGTCTTCTCGTCGGAGCCGATCACCCGCGCCTTGAACTCACGCCGGTCGCTGAGCTTGACGAGCACCTCGTC
>JALULB010000281.1:1520-2527 GCA_027041035.1 Sedimenticola sp.
CCGTCGACGACATGATGATTGGTCAGGATGTAACCGTCCGCCGAGATGATGAAACCGGAACCCATGGAACGTGTCTTGAAGCCATGCGGCCTCTTGCCGCCGCCGTGCGGATCGAGAAAACGCTTGAACAAATCGTTCAGCGGGCTGTCCTCCGGCAGATCGGGGATCTTGAAATTCTTGCCCAGCATGCGGCCCGCCGCATGGTTCTGGATGATGCTGATATTCACCACCGCCGGCGCGTTGCGCTCGACGATGGTGGTGAAGTCCGGCAGCATCATGCGGGCCTGTGCCGCGCTCAGGCCGAGCATCAGCACGGCAAAAACCGCGAACTGCCGGTAAACGGAAGAAAATACACGCATGATTCGACTCCTGAAGGGAAGGATCAAAGGGTAACGCGCCGGGATGGAGTGTCATCCAGAATGACGATATCCGGCGCCTTGGCGGCAACGGTCGAGATACGTTTGATCAGCCAGAATGCCGCTGTCAGGCCAGATAGACCACCCAGAATCGCCGGGGTTTCATTCACCGATGGAAAAAAACTCTCCGCCAGCCACTGGCCGAGCATCGCCCCGCCGATCAATCCGAGCAACGGCAGAAGATAGAGCAGCAAGGTGCCGCGAATAAAGGGTTTTTCCTGGATGCCGATGCGCACCTTCTCGCCGGGCAGCCGTGCGCGGGCACCCGCGCGCGCCACCTTGATCGGCGCGTCGTGACGGGAAAACAACGGCGCGAGCATCGACGTGCCGCAGCTGGAGCGGCTGTCGCAACTGTCGCAACCACCCGGTCGCTGGACATCCACATAGATGAACTGGTCGTCGCAGCGCCGTACATGGGCTTCCGCGATGATCATGCTGTCGTCACCGTGGCGCCGGCGGCGCGCCCGCCAGCGTCGGGTTCTCCGCCGCCAGCGGCATGATGCCACGCGCCACCCGGACGACGGTATCGCCCGGCACCTCGCCAACGATGGTGACATGCCCGTCACCGAGCGCGCGTCCATAGGCATGCAC
>JALULB010000282.1:0-22119 GCA_027041035.1 Sedimenticola sp.
AAATACACCTGTAACTATTCAGCATAGTCGTCTAAAACATGGGTAACTGCTCAGATCACCGCTGAAATGTGTCAGATCAAGGCAAAAAATGTGATCGTTACAGGGATGTAACTTAATTAGGGCAATGCAGGAGCAATTGCCGGTTTACAAGTGTAAATGACCATTTTTGAACGCAGAGCTGGCGCATTTCAGCGGTTAGCTGAGTAGTTACATACACCTAAGCCTTGATGTAACTACTCGCTCACTGCAAGAGTCGTCACCGCTATCGGCTGTTTCTTCCGGAATACGCCGTCAATACATCCCTGTAGGCTCGACGGCGGCGCATTCCATGCTGCGCCTCAGCGTCCGGCTCCACCCTCCCTGGTGGAGCGTTCGTCCAGAAACAGTCAATAGCGGCGACTGTGCGGCGTCGGGCGCCATGGGCAAGTAGTTACCCGTTGATTTTCCAAAATCCGAGGTGGCGCCGAACTGAAGAAGATTCCTGTGGAATCAAGTGGCAGGCGAGGGCGCGTGCAATGCGTGAATTTTCCAGGTTAGGATGGATGCTCGTCATCGATTCGAAGGCAGGCTGTGATGAAACGTGTCGGCGCGCATGTCAGTACGAAAGGCGGCGTGGAGAATGCGCCGTTGAACGCCAAGGCGATCGGCGCGAAGGCGTTCGCGCTGTTCACCAGGAATCAGCGCCAATGGCGGGCGAAACCGTTGGAGCCGCTCCAGATCGAAACCTTCAAGGCGAATCTGGCGGAAGCCGGCATCGCGCCGCGCCATGTGCTGCCGCACGATTCCTACCTGATCAATCTGGCGCATCCGGAAACGGCAGGCTTGGAGAAATCCCGCGCGGCCTTCGTCGACGAGATGCGGCGCTGCGCTTTGCTCGGACTGGAGTTGCTGAATTTCCACCCCGGCAGTCACCTGCGCAAGCTGTCTGAATCAGAAGCACTGGCGCGCGTCGCCGCGTCCATCGATATCGCGCTGGAGCGGGTGCCGGGGGTGACCGCGGTGATCGAGACCACCGCCGGACAGGGCAGCAATCTGGGCTACCGCTTCGAGCATCTGGCGGCGATCATCGACCAAGTGGAGGACAAGTCGCGTGTCGGGGTGTGCATCGACACCTGCCATATCTTCGTCGCCGGCTACGATCTGCGCACCCCGGCCGCCTGCGAGGCAACCTTCGCCGAGTTCGACGAGGTGGTCGGGTTCCGTTATCTGCGCGGCATGCACCTGAACGACAGCAAGCCCGGGCTGGGCCAGCGCGTCGACCGCCACGCCAGCCTCGGCGCCGGCCACATCGGCTGGGAAGCGTTTCGCTATATCATGCGGGATGCGCGCTTCGACGAGATTCCGATGGTGCTGGAAACGCCGGACGACGCGCTGTGGCCCGACGAGATCCGCCGGCTGTATGCGTTGACCGCGTGACCCGGTTCAGCTGCTGGAGTTGCGATTGTAGTCGTCGTCGAAACGCACGATGTCGTCCTCGCCGAGGTAACTACCGGACTGCACCTCGATAATCTCCAGCGGCACCTGGCCGGGGTTCTCCAGGCGATGGGTCGCGCCCAGCGGGATGTAGGCGGACTGGTTCTCGGTGAGCAGAAACTCCTCGTCGTTGCGCGTCACCCGGGCGGTGCCGGTGACGACGATCCAGTGCTCGGCGCGATGATGATGCATCTGCAACGACAGCTTGGCGCCGGGATTCACCGTCAGGCGCTTGACCTGGTAGCGCGAACCGAAACCGATGCCCTCGAAGCTGCCCCAGGGACGATGCACGCAGCGGTGGAACTCGTGTTCGATGCGACCGGTCCGCTTCAGGTAGTTGGAGACCTCCTTGACCTCCTGCGCCCTGTCCTTGTGGGTGATCAGCACCGCGTCCGGGGTCTCGACGATGATCAGGTCGTCGACGCCGACGACCGCCACCAGGCGATCCTCGGAATGCACCAGGTTGCCGCGGGCGTTGTTGGTGAACACGTCGCCCTGCAGAACATTGTCGTTCTCGTCCGCCGTGTTGATCTCGTGCAGCGCCGGCCAGGCGCCGAGATCCGACCAGTCGGCATCCATCGGCACGACCACCGCCGAGGAATCGGCCGCCGGCAGCGCCGACAGCGGTTCCATCACCGCGTAGTCGATGGAATCTGAACGGCTGGCGCGGAAGTGACCGGCATCCGGGCGCAGGAACAAGCCGTCGCGCTCGGCGGCCGCCATCGCGCGTTGCACCTCGGCGAGGATATCCGGCGCGTAGGCCTGCATCATATCGATCCAGCGCGACGCCTTCACCATGAAGATACCACTGTTCCACAGGTAGTCGCCGGATTGGAGATAGGCTTCCGCCGTGGCCTGATCCGGCTTCTCGACGAAGGCATCGAGACGCCGCGCGCCGGTGTCGCCGATGGCGTCGGCGGCGCGGATGTAGCCAAAGCCGGTCTCGGCGCGATGCGGCACGATGCCGAAGGTGACGATGTTGCCCTGGTCCGCGAGGCGGCAGCCGGTCTCGACCAACTCGCCGAAGCGTGCCTCGTCACCGATGCGATGGTCGGCCGGCATCACCAGCAGCACCGGGTCGCGCTCGCCGTCCACCGCCGCGATCGCCGCCAGGGTCAGCGCCGGCGCGGTATTCCGTCCCTCGGGTTCGAGGATGATGGCAGCCAGCGGCTTGCCGATCCCGGCCATCTGCTCGGCGACCAGGAAGCGGTGCGATTCGTTGCACACGACGAGGGTGTCCAGCACCTCGCAGTCGTCGCTCAGGTCGTCGGCGCGGCGCGCGGTCATCTGGAGCATGGTCTGCTCGCCGCACAGGGCGAGAAACTGTTTTGGATAGGCTTCGCGCGACAGCGGCCACAGGCGCGTGCCCGAGCCGCCCGAAAGGATTACCGGTTGTAAGTACATGAGATCGTTTCCGCGTCGCGAACCCGTGCCCGCGACTCAAGTATTAAATTCCGGCAATGAGGCCGCACGATCCGCGGCCGTGTCAAACCATCCGGTCACTGAACCTGAAACAGCTTGCCGAAATTGGCGATGCGCAACACCTCCATGACGGTCTCGTTGGCATTCTTCAGCGCGACACGATGCTGCGCGGCGTACTCGCGCAGTTGCAGCAACATGCCCATCGCCGAGCTGTCCATGTAGTCGGCATTGCGCAGATCCACGACATAGGCTTTCTCACCTTTCTCGTCGGACTTGTAGGCCTTGATGAAATCCTGGTGGGCGGTGAAATCGAAGCGCCCGTTGATGCTGATGATCTTCTCTTTCTGATCGGCTGATAATGTGGTTGTGACAGGCATGATTATTCTCCTGGGTGTGGGTTGGCGTGTTCGGTGTCGTGCCGCCAGGCATAGGCGGCCTCGGTCAGGTTTCCGGGCGGATGCACGATGATGTTGTCGCACAGCTGACGCAGCAGGCTGAAGCCCCGGCCGCAGAACAGCTCGGCATTGTCATGGCAGACCCTGTCGGTCGCTTGCTCCAGGATCTTCGGATCGAAGCCGGCGCCGCTGTCGCTTATCTGGATATTCAACTGACCGCCGTCCATGCTCGGTTGATGGTTCAGCGAGATATCGACCCAGCCGTCGGCCAGTGCCGCCAATCGCTCGGCGCGCAATCGGTAGTACTCGGAAAAGCCTTCGGAGCTGCGTTTCATCGCGCTGTCGAGTCCGAGCACGCCGTGGTCCAGCGCATTCGAGAACAGCTCGGCGAGTATCGTGAAGAGACGCTCGCGATGGTTGTACAAACCCTGTACGTCCATCACCAGTTGGGTGACTACCGGACGCGGATCGAAATCGCGCAGGGCTTCCGCGTTCAGGTGCATGTCGATGTGCCATTCGGTGCTGACCTGCCGACGCGAGCCCGCGCCAATCCGCAGACGCTGGGATATGCGATGTTCCAGGCCGGGGTTGCATACGTATTCCAGCAACGTGACATCATCGTTCTGCGCATGGCCGGCGCGGAAGGTTTCCAGGTTCGTCATCACGCGATCGAATATCCCGTCCGGATCGGCATGCTCGCCAATACTCTGCTTCAGGCGCCCGATACCGAACATCTCGCCGCTCGCGTTCTCGGCCTCGGTCACGCCATCGGTCAGCATGTACAGGCGGTCGCCGGGTTCCAGCGCGAGCATGTCGAAGCTGCGCTCGAAGAGTTCGTCGCCGCCGATGCCCAGCGGCAGATGGCGCGCGGCGATGTGCTCGATAGATCCGCTGCCGAAGCGCCGGATCAGGATGTCCGGCACGCCGCCGGCCCAGACCATCGCCGAGCCGGTGCGCGCCGAGATCTCTATCCCGGCGGCGACCAGAAACATGCCGGTCGGCATCAGCGAGTGCAGGCGTCGATTGATCTCCGCCATGATGTCGACGATGCCGAAGCCCTTCGCCGCCATCGCATGGAATATCTCCGAGGTCGGCAGACTGCCGATGGAGGCGCCCAGGCCATGGCCGGTGAAATCGCCGAGCAGGATCTGCAGATCACCATTCGGGGTGCGCGCGCCCAGCAACAGGTCACCGTTGAACACCGCCATCGGCGAGATGCTGTAGCGGATGTTCTCGGCATCCAGTTCGTCACGCTTCATCACCGCGCGAAAGATCGATGTCGCCACCTCCTGCTCGCGCGCGACCATATCCTCATAGCGCGACAACTGCTTTTCCTGCTCGATCAGGCGCCGGGCGCGTTCGCGATTGCGCAACAAGGCATGGATGCGTGCCATCAGAATGGTTTCGTTGATCGGAAAGGTGATGAAATCATCACCACCGGAATCCAGGCAGGTCGCCAACGAGGCATCATCGGTCAGCGAGGTCACGAACATCACCGGTATCACCGTCTGACCGGCGCCTTGCTTGATGCGGCGCACCGCCTCGTAGCCGTTCATCAACGGCATGTTGATGTCCATCAGCACGATATCCGGATGCGCCACGGCAACCGCTTCGACTGCCTCGTGACCGTTGCGCGCCGTCGCGACCCGGTAGCCGTGATCCTTCAGAATGGTCTTCAGGATCTGCCGGTTGGTCTTGCTGTCATCGACGACCAACACCTTTGGGCTAGTTTTGTCGAGAGGGTACTGGATGATGTTTTCCGCGGTTTGCACAAGCGCTCCTCACGCGATACGTCACTGCGAACAGCGAGTGATTTATGATGTAGATATATTCCGTGAACTTCAGAAAAGTTCGATATCGCCTTCCGAGAGATCGTTCTGCGCGACCGGCCGGGACAATGCCGCGCGCGCTTCGGTCCAGCTGTTCGTCAGCGCCTCGACATACCGCTGCCCCGCCATCTCGCCGTCCGGATCACGCTGCGCGGCCACCCATTCCGATAGCAGCTCGCGATAACGGTTGTTCCCTTCGCCGGCTATCCTCACCTGCCCGTCCGCATAGCTGACCAGTTGGGTGACCAGGTCCTCGAATTGCAGCGAGCGCACCGCGTCGCCGACCGAGCCATCGATGGCCTCGCTGAGCCGGGCGACGGAAGACAGGCTGGTTTCCAGCTTGCTATTGAAGGCGGCGATCTGCTCGATCATGTCGTCCACCCGCGCCTTCGAGCGAATGGCGAAATTCATATCCTTGGAGGCCAGCTTGCGCACCGCTTCCCTGGCGTTCTCGATATAGGTTTTCGAGTCTCCGAGCGCGGTGCGGATCTCTTCACTGAAGCGGCTGGAACGCTGCGACAGGTTGCGCACCTCGTCGGCGACCACGGCAAACCCCCTGCCCGCCTCGCCGGCGCGCGCCGCCTCGATCGCCGCGTTCAACGCCAGCAGATTGGTCTGGTCAGCGATCTGGTTCATGTCGTTGAGCAGGGATTCCGCGGACGCCAGCCGCTCGACGACATCGTCGATATGCTCGACCATGCCCATGCTCTCGGCGCTGGTGTTGACGATGTGGTCGACAAAATAGCGCAGCACGCCGTCGGTTTCCTCGGCAAACTGGCTGAAGGAGATGCGCTCGTCGCCCTCGCCCATCGCGTCCATGATCGACATCACCACGTCCTGCTGCTCGCGGGTCTGCTCATGCAGATTGTTGAAGCTGGATTGCAGCGAGACCACGGAGTCCGATACCAGCTCGTTGATCTGACCGAGACTGGCATGGATGTCGGTGTTCGCGTTGTTCAGCTCGTCGACATGAACCTCGCCCAAACGGGCGATCTCATCCAACGAGCGATAGCGCTCCCGCGTCTGCTCCTGAGGCACCTGCCCGGCGGGCCGCCGGGCGAGCAGACCGATGGCAATCGACATGAAGACGAAAAAGGCCGCCAACACGCCAACATCGACGCCATTATTCCAGGCAAACATCAGAACGCCGACACCCGCGACGAACAGTATGAGGATGGCTCTACGATTGCTGGGACTTCCGCTCACTTCATGCTTCCAGTTGAACTGACACTACCCTGGCTATCGGCTCACAACCCGGAAACTGAAACGCAAACACGCTCACGTCCGTGTCTTCAGCACGCCCAGCAGATGGTCGGCCAGCTTGTCCAGACTGACCACGTCGTCGGCGAAGCCCCGCTTGACCACCGCGCCGGGCATGCCCCAGACCACGCTGGAACGTTCGTCCTGCACGATGATCGGCGCGCCGGCTGCTTTCATCTCGCCCATCGCGTCGGCGCCATCCGCGCCCATGCCGGTCAACATGATGCCGATCGCGTTCTTGCCGACATTCCGCGCCAGGGACTGGCACATCACCTCGACCGAAGGCTTGTGGCGGTTGACCGGATCGCCATCGTCCAAACGACAGATATAACGGGCGCCGTTGCGTTCGACACGCAGATGCCGGTCACCGGGCGCGATGTATGCATGCCCGGGCAGGATCTGCTGGCCGTCGCTGGCCTCGGCGACCACCAACGCGGATTCCTTGTCGACGCGCGCCGCGAACGGCCGGCTGAACGCCGCCGGGATATGCTGCGAGATGACGATCCCCGGCGTATCCGGCGGCAAGCGACTCAGCACCGCCCTGACCGCCTCGGTGCCACCCGTGGACGAACCGATGCCGATGACCGTGTCGGTGGTTTTGATGTTCAACGCACCACCGCGCGACGCCGCGCCGCCGGCAACCGACACATCGCTGCCGACCACCTTTTTGGCGGTACCCAGGTCGATCGCGCTGACCCTGGCAACCGCGGCCGCGCGTACCTTCTCCAGCAGCTCCTCGGTATATGCCGACAGGGCCGCGCGCACGTCGATCTTCGGTTTGGTGACGAAATCCACCGCGCCCAGCTCCAGGGCGCGAAAGGTGACATCGGCGCCCTTCTCGGTGAGCGTGGAAACCATCACTACCGGCATAGGCCGCAGGCGCATCAGATTGCTCAGAAAGGTAACGCCGTCCATGCGCGGCATCTCGACATCCAGGGTCAAGACATCCGGATTCAACTGCTTGATCTTCTCGCGCGCGTCGAAGGGATCCTGCGCCACGCCGACCACCTGAATATCCGGTGCCTGCTCCAGTATCTTCGTCAATACCTGGCGCACCAGCGCGGAATCATCGATTATCAGTACCTTGATCATGCCATCATCCTGTCAACTTGGAAATGTTATACCTGAGCGCGCCGATCGCGTATCCGCGATTACGCGCAACTGAAGAAGCGTGCTTGTGGAAGCGACAGGCAAGCGAGTATGTGCGTATTTCATGATTTTCCGGCTTAAAACAATTCAACGCTGCCCTGAACCGGCTTCTGTTCGATCTGCGACTTGTACTCCTGCTCACGCTGGACGACCGTGTCGTTGTGCAGATGTTTGAGTTTCTTGACACGCGCGACGCCCGTGCTGGGTATGAAGATGACCTTTCGCGGATAGATATCGCCGACATCCTCGGCCAGCAGATCGAGTCCTTCCGCGCGCAGATACTCATGCACGAATTCGATATTGCGATCACCGATGCTGGTCATCTTCTCTATCATGCGGCCACCACCGAATACCTTGACCTCGAGGTTCTCCTTGCGACCACCGAGCTTGAGTATCTCGTTGATCATGTGTTCCATGGCAAAGTTACCGAAACGGGTCGCGTTGCTCAGCACATCGGCGCCCAGCGAAACCGTGTCCTCGGCGCCTATCGGCAGCATGAAATGGTTCATGCCACCGATGCCGAAGACGCGATCCCGAACGCACGCCGACACGCAGGAACCCAACACCGTGGTGATCAGCTCCTCCTTGACGGTGACATAGTATTCGCCCGGCAGGATCTTCGCCGCCGGCATCTCGTGGCTGGTATCCCAGTAGCGCGAGATGTGCTCGAACCCGCGTGTCGGCGGCGGCAGGTTCTTGTGTCTTTTTCTGAACGGCATGACGACAGCCTCAACGTATCTTGCGATAGACGGTATTTCCCAGCGATTCGAAACGCTCGCTGACCTTGTACAACGATTCCGAATGGCCGATCACCAGGTATCCGCCCGGCGCCAGCGCGTCGGCATAACGATCGGCCAGGCGTTGCTTGGTTTCCTTGTCGAAGTAGATGATCACGTTACGGCAGAAGATCACATCCTGCGGCGGCATGCGCCAATCGCTCATCAGGTTCAGTTGGGAAAACTCGATGAGCCTCTTCAACTCGTCCTTGACCCGTACCTTGCCGCTGTTCGCGCCGGAACCCTTCAAAAACCATTTCTTCTTGCGCTCGGTGGAGATGCCCTCGACCCGCGCCAGATCGTAGACGCCGGCACGGGCGGTCGCGAGCACGTTGGAATCCAGATCGGTCGCTTTCAGATTCACCTTGGCGCGTGTCGGCAAGCCAACTTCGAGCAGGGTCATCGCGAGTGAATACGGCTCCTCTCCGGTGGAGCATCCGGACGACCAGATATTGAACTCGCGCCCACCACGCTGGAGAAACTCGGGCACGATGTTTTTCGCCAATAACTCGAAATGATGGTTCTCGCGAAAGAAGGCCGTCAGGTTCGTGGTGATCGCATTGATCAGGTGGCGTTCTTCCTCCTCGTCGCCGGAGCGGATCAGCGCGCAGTATTCGGCGAAACTGCCGAGCCTCAACTGGCGCACGCGACGCGACAGGCGCGAATAGAACATGTCGAACTTGTCGTCGTCGACGACGATGCCGGTCTTCGCCCGGGTCAGGGTGCGCAGGAAGTCGAAGTCCTGTTGCGTGAACGGGAACTCGCGCGCGCGTTCTTCTGCCATTGCCTGCGCCATCAGAACAACTCTATCTCGTCGCCGAGATCCGCCATGGTATCGTGCACCTCGGCGAGCGCTTCATCGATGCTCTTGCCGGCAAGCACGGCGTCGAACATCTTCTGTTCCTCGCGCATGCTGTAGCGCGAACGGATGCGGTCCTGCAATTCACGCCACGCGTAGGGATTGAACAGACGACCATCGTCGGATACCAGCCCACCGAGTGAATCCAGCATGTCGCTGACGTGTCCGAGACGCTGGCTGAGCTTGTCGTAGAACTGAAAGGCGACCACGCTCTGACCCATCTGCATCGCGACGCCATGACAGAGATGTAGAATCCGCTCTTTCAATGGGTCGTCGTCGATCTCCGCGCCCTCGACCAGGGACTGTATCTCGCCGACATTGTTCATCATGCCGGCGAAGCTCTCGGTCAGGGTATTCACCGAATCATTGCCGTCATGCATTGCAATCTCGACCTGAGCCACCGCGACATTCAGCATGCGCACTGTTTCCTTCACCTGACTCCAGTCGAGATCGGGTTTGTCCGCGACCGAAGTCATCTCCTTTGCTGGGTTATTCATTGATTCTTGGTCTCCTATGCGGCCCGGTCGATACACAACAGCTCGCGCAGCCCGAGCACGTCGGCGGCTTCGACGAGCGTCGCCGAAACGCCCGCCCATTCGACGCTGATCTGGTGAACGACGGCCTCCTTGAAAAACGCCGCCAGTAACTGGATGCCGGCACCGTCGACACTCTCGACACCACTGGCATCGAGTTGGATGCCGCCACCGGCATCGAGCATGTCGCGCAATACCGCGTGCAGTTCACCGACCTCCTGGATACTCATCTGCTCCGGCAGCGCAAACGCCGCGCCGGTATCGATATCCGATGTCGCCGTGGGCACATCCCGCGGCGGGTCGGCCGGATCATCCGGCACGGCGGCGCTGTCATCCGACTGGGCCAACACCTCGGCCAGCGGATCGTGGTTCATGATCGTTTCGACATCACTCATGCCATCATCCTCCTCTCGACCAGATCCTGGGCGAGGCTGGAAAAATCATCCGCGCCATTGCTGTTGCGGCGGTATTCGAAAATGGTTCGCCCGGCGGCGGGACACTCGGCCAGGGCTGCGGCTTCGCGGATCGGCGTGGAGAGCACGCGCTCGGGGAAATGGTTCAACAAGCGTTCGGCAACCTCTTTCGACAGCCGCCGACGGGCGACGAAACGGCTCAGAAAAAACCACTGTTCCATCGGCCGATCGCGGTAGGGCTCGAAGCGTTTCAGGGTCATCAACAGATGCGCCAGTCCGTTCAGCGACAGATAGTCACCGGTCACCGGCACGAGAATCTCGTCGACCGCGAGTATCGCGTTTGCCACCAGCAGGCCGGACGAAGGCGGACAGTCGAACAGGATATAGTCGAAATCCTCCATGTCGCGCCGCAGGGCTTCCTGCAACAGGCGCGCGCGCTCCGACGGACTGCCGGGCATCTCCTCGAACTCGCGCAGTCGCCGGCCCGCCGCCAGCAGGCTGAGGTTCTCGCGGGTGTGTACGATCAACTCGTCGAGCGGCGCTTCGTCCAGCAGCCACTCACAGGTGCCACGACGTGGCGCCTTGAACAGGCCCAGACTCGGCGCCAGATGACTTTGCGGGTCGAGGTCGACCACCAGCACGCGGTGGCCGGACCTTGCCAGGGCGTGCCCCAGGTTGGTCGTCGACGTGGTCTTGCCGACGCCGCCTTTCTGATTCAACACGCCGATCAGTTTTCTGTCACTCATGATTCACTCCTGGTTCCACTCGGAACGGCATCCCGACCGGGACGTCGGGCCTACCCGGCGGCCTGTCGCGGCGGGACGGCCAGGCCACCCAGCTCCTCGAATTCCTTCGGGTTGAACACCTTGTTGGCATCCAGCAGCACGATCATCTGCCCGTCGATGCTGACCATGCCTTGCAGATAGCGTGTATCCACATTGCCGCCCAGGTTCGGACTCGGCATGATCTCGTGGTCGTGCGCGTCGAGTACGTCCGACACGCTGTCGACGACCGCGCCGAAGGTCTGCGAACCTTCCTCCAGCGCGGCGCGCACGACGATGATCACCGTGGTCTCGGTATACTCCACCTGCTCCTGGCCGAAACGCAAGCGCAGATCGATCACCGGAATGATGCTGCCACGCAGGTCGAGAACGCCTTTCACGAAGCTGGGCATTGCTGGCAACGCGCGCACCGCTTCCCAGCCGCGGATCTCGCGCACCGACAGGATATCGATCGCATAGGTCTCGTCATTCAGCAGGAAACACAGATACTGGTTGTCCGACTGGTTCAGGTGCACATTGATATTTGCCTTGTTCATGTTGGCTTCTCTTGTGATTGGCGTCAGGCCGCGGCCTTCTCGACCTGCTTCAACAGGAAGACGATCTTGCCGGAGAGCTTCTCGATATCGGCGAAACGCGCCTCGGCCTCGGTATCATTGCCTTCGTTCTTCAAGCGGACGATGTCGCGGATGGTGGCGTGTAGTACCTCGTGCTCCTTCTCCATGGTGCGCATCGCCGGGATATTGCCGTACTGTTCCAGGCCGAAGCTGTACAGCCATTTACCCAGCTTGCAATCACGATGGGAGACCGCCTCGTCCTCGGTGAGTCCCTCGGCGCCGTCGAGAAAGTCGCGAATACGCTGGCGCCAGGCAAGATGCGCGGTGCGCGCGGCAAAGAAATCGAAGGTCGCATCACCGCCGTGGTCATGCGCGTGATCGTGGCTGCTTTCGTTGACCAGCTCGCTCCACTCCTGCTCGCTGCCCTCGAATACACTGAAGCGCCGGATACCGCTTTCCATCTGCAAGGCCTGCTCCCGCAGTGACGCGGAGTTGGCGGCGATCTCCTCGGCCAGCGCGGCGTTCTGCTGGGTGGTGTCGTCCAGGCTGGTGACCGCGTGATTGATCTGATCCAGACCGGCCGTCTGCTCCTGGCTGGCGGCGGCGATCTCGGCGATGATGTCGCCGACATGCTTTACGCTGGTGACGATCTGTTCCAGCGTCTCGCCGGACTTGTTCACCAGCTCGGAACCAGCATCGACCTTCTCGACGCTGTCCTGGATCAGCTCCTTGATCTCCTTCGCGGCGGTCGCGCTGCGACCGGCGAGATTGCGCACCTCGGTGGCGACCACGGCGAAACCGCGGCCTTGCTCGCCGGCGCGCGCGGCTTCCACCGAGGCGTTCAGCGCGAGCAGGTTGGTCTGGAAGGCGATCTCGTCGATCACCCCGATGATCTCGGCGATCCGGCTGCTGGCATCATTGATCTCGCGCATCGCCTGCACCGCGTCGCGCACGACCTGGCCGCCAGTCTCGGCGACACCGCGCGCGGTGGCGGCAACCTGGTTGGCCTGCTGCGCGTTATCGGCATTGTTGCGTACCGTGCTCGACAGCTCCTCCATGCTCGAAGCCGTCTCCTCCAGACTGGCGGCCTGTTGTTCGGTACGCGTCGACAGGCTGTGGTTACCGGACTGTATCTCGTCCGAGGCGACGTTGATCGCGTCCGCCGCCTGGCGCAGGCCATCGATGATGTCGCCGATGTGCTTCATCGAGAGGTTCACGTCGTCCTTGACCTTGCCGAACGCGCCTTCGTAGCTGGCCTGTATCGGCTGGGTCAGATCACCCTTGGACATGCGGTCCATCGCCGCGCCGATGTCGCTGAAGACATCACCCATCTCTTCGAGCAGGGAGTTGATGCCGACACCCAGGGTGCGGAAGAAGCCCTGCTTGCCGTCCAATGCCACGCGCTTCGACAGGTCGCCGGAACGCGCCGCGACGACGATACTCTCGACCTCGTCCTCGACCGAAACCTCTTCGCTGCGATCCGTCCATTCCACGGCGGTACCCAGGCGCGCGCCCTCGCCGTCGAGGATCGGCGAGGCAATGAATTTCATCGTGCGCCCGCCGATCGACAATTCGGCATCGTGCTGGCCATCGAGCTGTTTCAGCATATGCCGCTGGTGCTCTGGATGCTTGTGGAACTGATCGATGTTCGAACCGAGCAGGCTGGCCGCGTCGAAACCCGGCAGATCCTCGCGAAAATCCGCTTCGTTGTCGGAGAACAGCTGCTGCGCGGTCTTGTTCAGGTAGATGATGTTGCGCTCGTTGTCGGCCAGCATCACGCTGGTGGAGACATTGTCCAGTGCCGAGCGAATGCGCGAGTTCTCGCGCGATAGCTGGCGTTCCTTCTCCAGGGCCTGCTGTTCCGCCGCTTCGGCCGCCAGTTGCTCGGTCAGATCCAGCCATTCGACAGCGGTGCCGATACGCTTTCCCGCATCATCGAGCACCGGCGTGGCAATGATCTGGAAGGTGCGCGAACCCGCCTCGATACGTCCCTTGAAGGTTTCCGTCAAGCCGGCGAGCATGTCGCGCTGGTGCTGGGGATTCTTGTGGAACACGTCGATATTCTGCCCGATGAGTCTGCTCGCATCGAAGTTCGGCAGTACCTCGCGCAGGTCCTCCTGCGCGTCGGCGAACATCCGGCGAGCCGCTTCATTCATGTACACGATGTTGTTGTCCACGTCGGCGACCATCGCATTTGCCTGCGCGACATCCAGCGCGGTCTTGACGCGCCCGGTCTCGGCGGCCTTCTCGCGCATGTCCATGACCTCGAAACCGAGCTTGATCTGGGTCTGACGCACCCGGTCGAGCAATTCGCCGATCTCGCCACCGTGGCGGATCTCCGCCCAGTCGAAATAGTTGCCCTCCGCGATCTGTCCAAGCTTGTCGCGTACATAGTCGATCGGCCGGGTGATATAGCTCGCCAACCCCAGGCCGGCGAGCAGCGCGGCTACCGCCATCACGGCCAGCGCGCCGAGTATCACGTCGGATGAAACCCCCGTCGACACCATCACACCGAGACCGCCGAGCATCAGGCAGAACAGCACGACCGCGCTGGTCAACAGGCCGCGGATACTCAGCCGGCGAAAGGCGGCGCCAAGACGCGCGAACAAACCTTTCGGCCCGAGTCCCGCCTTGCCGGCGTTGATCTTCCGATACAGACTTTCTGTCGCGTCTATCTCATCGCGCGATGGCTTGGTGCGTACCGACATATAGCCGGTGACGACGCCGTCGCTGGTCAGCGGCGTGACGTTCGCGCGCACCCAGTAGTGATCGCCGGATTTCGCCCGGTTTTTCACCAGTCCGGACCAGGAGCGCCCCGACTTGATCGTGCGCCACAGATCCTCGAATGCCGCCGCCGGCATCTCCGGGTGGCGCACCAAGTTATGGCTGCTGCCGATCAACTCGTCCATGGAGAAACCGGATATGTCTCGAAACGGCTGGTTCACATAGGTGATCCGGCCTTTCTTGTCGGTCTGTGAAACCAGGATCTCCTCACCCGGGTATTCGATCTCTTTGCCGGTGACCGGCTCGTTCAATTTCATCTGTCTCTATCCCCTTGCTTCAGTCGTTTCGTAACTACTCAGCTAACCGCTGAAATGCGCCAGCTCTGCGTTCAAAAATGATCATTTACACTTGTAAACCGGCAATTGCTCCTGCATTGCCCTAATAAGTTACATCCCTGTAACGATCACATTTTTTGCCTTGATCTGACGCATTTCAGCGGCGATCTGAGCAGTTACCCTTTGTTTGAGTTACGCGCTGAGTAGTTACGTCGTTTCACTGAGTTCATTCATCCGCTTGATGGTCTTCATCACTGCTGTTCGCGCCGGCGATGGGTAAGCGGTCGGCGTCGAGGAGCATCACCATGGCGCCGGCCCTGGCTGTTGCCAGCGAGGCGATGAACTCGGTTTTGATGTGTTCGCCAAAGCTTGGCGAGCTGCTGATCTCGATGTCGTTCTCGTTGATCACGTCCGACACCGCGTCGACGATGACGCCGACATGTTTTTCACTGTCCCGCTGGCGCACCTTGATGATCACGACGACGGTCTCCGCGCTGTAGTCGACCCAATCCAGTTCGAGCATCAGGCGCAGGTCGTAGACCGGCACGATGGCGCCACGCAGGTTGAGCACGCCACGCACGCAGTCGTGCGCGTTCGGGATGCGCGTCACCGGCTCCCAGCCACGAATCTCCTGCACACGCAGGATATCCACGCCGTAGGTTTCGCCGGCAACGGTGAAGGTGAGATACTGGCTGCCGGCCTCCTCGGTGGAGAGCGGCGCGATGTCCAGCTGTTCGGCTGTTGCTGTCATGGTTTTCCTCTTAGGCTGAACGCGGCAGGCGGAAATCGTCCTGGCGGGCTCCGCTGAGGCGGATCACGCCGGTGATGTCGAGAATCAGGGCGACGGATCCGTCGCCGAGTATGGTCGCGCCGGAAACGCCTTCGACATTGCCGTAGTTCTCTTCCAGCGATTTGATCACCACCTGGTGCTGGCCGAGCAGGTCGTCGACGAACAAGCCACACTTGCGTCCCTCGGCCTCGACGATGACCAGCAGGCCCTCGGTGAGCTCCTCGACGTGCTCGGCGGAGACATCGAACACCTCGTGCATGCGCACGATCGGCAGGTATTCGTCGCGTAGCTTGAAGGCCTCGCCCTTGCCGCCGACCAGGTTGATCATCTCCGGACGCACCTGGATGGACTCGATGATGGATACCAGCGGCACGATGTAGGTTTCGTCGCCGACGCGCACCACCTGGCCATCGAGTATCGCCAGCGTCAGCGGCAGGCGGATGACGATGCTGGTGCCAACCCCCAGTTCCGACTCGATCTCGATGCTGCCGCCGAGCTCGTTGATGTTCTTGCGCACCACGTCCATGCCGACACCACGCCCGGACACGTCGCTGATCTGCTCGGCGGTGGAGAAGCCGGCCATGAAGATCAGTTCGTATTTCTGCTGCTGGGTGAGTACATCGTCTTCCTTCAGCAGTCCCTTGCTGACCGCCTTGTTGAACAGGAAGTCACCATCCAGGCCCTTGCCGTCGTCCTTGATCTCGATGACGATGTTGCCGCCCTTGTGGTAGGCATTCAGCACCACCGTGCCGGTCTCCGGCTTGCCGGCCGCCGCGCGGACCTCGGGCAGTTCGATACCGTGATCCAGGCTGTTGCGCACCAGATGCACCAGCGGATCGCCGATCTTCTCGATGACGGTCTTGTCCACCTCGGTGCTCTCGCCAATCATCTTCAGCTCGATCTTTTTGTTCAGCTTGCTGGAGAGATCGCGCACCAGCCGCGGGAAGCGGCTGAAGGTGAAGCTGATCGGCATCATGCGCACCTGCATGACGCTTTCCTGCAATTCGCGCGTATGGCGTTCCAACTGGGCCAGACCCTCCAGCAGCTTCGGCACGTCCTGCATGTCGAAGTCCTCGCCGAGCATGCTCAGCATGGACTGGGTGATGACCAGTTCGCCGACCATGTTGATCAGGCTGTCGATCTTGGGTACGTCGACACGGATGGAACCCGCGCTGGTGTTCGCCGCCGGCTTGGACGGCTTGCGTCGGTCGACGCCTGCACGCCGCTCGGGAGGAGGATCGGCCAGCTTCAGATCGGGCTTGCTCTCGGCGGCCGGGGCTGGCGCCGGCGAGGGCGCTTCACTTGCCGCCGGAGTCGCCTCGGCTGGCGCGCTTTCGTCGTGGATTTCCATGATCGCCAGATCGCAGTCGTCCTCGACCCAGTCGAAGATCTCCTGTACCTGGTACTTGTCCACGGCTTCATGCAGGTGGATATCCCACGAAAGACAGGCATCCTCGGGCTCGTATTCGTGAAACTCGGGTATCCCGCCGATATCGCAGCTGACGCTGGTGTCGCCCAGGTCGCGAAACTCTTTCAGCAAGCGCAGCGGATCGTTACCGGTACGCATCAGGTGCGCATGCGGCCTGAATACCACGTGCCAGCCGATCACCGGCGCCGACGTGGCCTCGGAGACGGTCTCGCTTTCACCATCACTCACGGCGGCTGGCGCCTCCTGGCCTGGACGGCTGTCGAGTACGCGCTTCAGTTCCGCGCTCTGTGTGTCGACGTTCGCCTGATCGACCTCGCCACCATCCTGCGCGGCGGTCAGCATGTCGCGCAGCACGTCGACCGATTTCAGCAACACATCCACCGCGTCGGTGGTGATCTCGCGGCGACCGTCGCGCATCTCGTCCAGCAGGGTCTCCATGGTATGCGTGAAACCGGAGATGTCGGCGAAACCAAAGGTTCCCGCGCCCCCCTTGATGGAGTGCGCGGCGCGAAAGATGGCGTTGATCTGCTCCGAATCCACCGCGCCCGGATCCATGTCCAGCAGACCGCTCTCCATGATGTCCAGGCCCTCGAAACTCTCCTCGAAGAACACCTGATGAAACTGAGCCATGTCGATGCTCATACCACGCCCCCTGTCAACGCTTTACCGAATGTATGTCCCGCACGGCGGATCAACCGAGTACTTTCTTGACCGTGCCGAGCAGCTGGTCCGGGTTGAACGGCTTGACGATCCAGCCAGTGGCGCCGGCCGCCTTGCCCTGCTGCTTCTTTTCGGCGCTGGACTCGGTGGTCAGCATCAGCAATGGCGTGAACTTGTAACTCGGCAGGTTGCGCAGCTCGCGGATCAACGAGATGCCATCCATGTTCGGCATGTTCACATCGGTAATCACCAGGTTGACGGATTTGTCGCGCGCGATATTCAATGCTTCCACGCCATCCGCGGCTTCGATCACGTCGTAGCCGGCGCCTTTCAGCGTGAAGGAAACCATCTGCCGCATGGATGCGGAATCGTCGACAGCAAGAATACTGGCCATGCTTTTTCTCCCTCTCCCGGCCACGGCCGGAAACTGTTTGGATTCAATTCAGCGCATACCGACCAGAACCGTCGGTTGCTTACGGCATGGTTAACGACCGCCTCGGGAGGGGCTTTAGGAAAGCTTTTCAGTGAATCTCGCGATGCGCGACGAAATATCCGGCGAGGGAATCACGGGGTCGCGCGACATCACGAAAAGATAAGAATATATGCATATATTTCTACTCCTTGCGCTTCATCACAAAATTCCCCACGATAGGTGACCGTTTATGCATCGCAGTATTTCAGCAGTATGACTCCCAAGGCTCTCGATTCCGTTCGACAACACATCTCCTCCCGTATCATCGGCCAACAGAACCTGATCGACAGCATGTTGATCTGCCTGCTCAGCGACGGCCACATGCTCGTCGAAGGCATGCCCGGCCTGGCCAAGACGACCGCGGTGAACGCGCTGTCCGAGGCCATCGAGGGGGATTTTCACCGTATCCAGTTCACCCCCGACCTGTTGCCATCCGACCTGATCGGCACCGATATCTACCGGCAGGAAAAGGGCGAGTTCGAGTTCAGCCCCGGCCCGCTGTTTCACAACATCCTGCTCGCCGACGAGGTGAACCGCGCGCCGGCGAAGGTACAGTCCGCGCTCCTGGAAGCGATGGCGGAACGGCATATCACCGTCGGCCAGAAAACCTATCCGCTGGCGCGCCTGTTCATGGTGCTGGCGACCCAGAACCCGGTGGAGCAGGAAGGCACCTACCGTCTGCCGGAGGCCCAGCTCGACCGTTTTCTGATGCAGGTCGAGGTGGATTACCCGAACCACGAGGAAGAACTCCAGATCCTGGAGCTGGACAACGCCCAGCAGGGCAAGAGCCCGCCAGAGGCGAAAGACCCGCTGCCCGAGCACGTATTGTTCGAGATCCGCGACAACGTCAGCGAGCTGTTTCTCGACCCGAAGCTGAACCGTTACATCGTCGACCTGGTACAGGCCACGCGCAACCCGCAGGCCTATGACAAGGAACTCAGCAACTGGTCGCGTCTCGGCGCCTCGCCGCGCGCTTCCATCGCGCTGGCGCGCTGCGCCCGCGCCCGTGCCTGGCTGGATGGCGAGGACTATGTCTCGCCGGAACACATTCAGCGCGTCGCCACCGACATCCTGCGCCACCGCTTGATCCTGACCTTCGAGGCCGAAGCGGAAGGCGTCACCGCCGAGGACTTCATCCAGCGACTGCTGTCGCTGGTCGCCATTCCCTGAGCAGGATCATGCATCCTTATCCGCATCTTCAGGAACTGGTCGAGCTGCGCCGTTACGCGCGCAGCCTCGGCATGCCATCACAGCAGCTCGTCAGCTCCAGCCTCAGCGGTCTGTATGCCTCGGTGTTTCGCGGCCAGGGACTGAACTTCGAGGAAGTACGCGAGTATCGCGAGGGCGACGACATCCGCAACATGGACTGGAAGGTCACCGCGCGCACCGGCAAGCCGCATCTGAAGGTCTTCCAGGAGGAACGTGAACGCACCGTGGTACTGTGCGTGGACAAAGGCGCGCACATGCATTTCGGCACGCGCAAGGTGTTCAAGTCGGTACAGGCGGCGCGCGCCGCGGCACTGCTCGGCTGGGCGGCCAACAGCCAGCACGACCGCGTCGGCGGCATGCTGTTCGGTGGCGACAAGAACGAATATTTCCGCCCGAGCAAAGACCGGCGCGCCATCTGGCGACTGCTGCGCCAGCTCAGTGATCCGGTCACCGACAACAGCAGCCACGACGGCCTGCTGGCCGATGCCCTGCGTCAGGCCCAGCGCGGCGCCGGCACCGGCGGCCTGGTATTCATCATCGCCGACTTCAATCACGACATGCCGGACCTGGAGCATCACCTGCTGCAACTGCGCGACATCCACTCGGTCGTGCTGATCCCGATCGACGACCCGGCCGACGAGCGCCTGCCCGACATGGGGCAGGTGCTGTTCCGCGACCCCTCCGGCGAGATCATCGAGGTCGATACCGGCAACGCCAAGGCGCGCGAGAACTATGCGCGAAGCTGGCGCGGGCGGCGCGCCGAACTGCAACGCCTGGCCAGCCGGCTGCGCATCGCATTGATCCCGATCCGCACCGACGACGACGTCCACCTGGTACTGATGAAGGGCCTGGAGAAGCGCGCCCGGCAGAAGGCATTCCAGTGAAGCATGACGCCCTGCTCGCCCGCTTGCGCGATATTCACGGCCTGGACCCGATCGGCGCCTGGCCGCCCGGCATCGGCTGGTGGCTGCTGGCCGCCGGCATCCTGCTGCTGGCGGCACTGCTGTTCTGGCTGATCCGAGACCTGTACCGCTACCCCTGGGGCAGTTGGCGGCGCGACGCCCGCGACCGCCTGGTGGCGCTGCGCCGCCGCCTGGCCCGGCAACCCGCTCGCGGCAGCGCCGAACAGCTCTCCGAACTGATGCGCCGCATCGCGATGGCGCGTTTCAAGCGCGACGATTGTGCCAGCCTCAGCGGCGATGCCTGGCTTGACTGGCTGGAACAGCACGATCCGATCGGCTTTCCATGGGCTACCCATGCCAAGCTGCTCACCCGCCTGCCCTATGCGCCGGACGACGGCAAGGAGGGCGACGAAGCCGGCAAGCGCGCGACCCTGCGCCTGCTGATCGACGCCGGCCTGCGCTGGACCGCCGGCAAGCCGCGGAAGTCCGGCCATGTTTGAGTTCCATTGGCCGTGGATGGCGCTGCTGCTGGGCCTGCCGTTGCTCGCTCGCCTCGGGCTGAAGAGCAGCGAAACCGCCGCCCAGGAGCAACAGGAGCATCGCACCACCCTGCTGCACCCGAATCTGGAACAGCTTGCCAGCGCCTTCCACGGGCATCGACCGAAGACCCCGCTGGGACGCAAGCTGTACGCCGGGCTGCTGATCACCCTGTGGGCGGGCCTGACGCTGGCCGCGATGCGGCCACAGTGGATGGAGCCATACACCGAGACGCGTATCGAGGGCTACGACCTGATGCTGGCGGTGGACGCCTCGCATTCGATGGAAGCACTGGATTTCAGCGCCAACGGCAAGCCGATCAGCCGCATGCAGGTGGTCAAGGGCGTCATGCGGAAATTCATCGAAGGGCGCGAGAACGACCGCCTCGGCCTGATCATCTTCGGTAACCAAGCGTACGTGCTGTCGCCGCTGACGCTGGACCGCGATGCCGTCATCACCCTGCTAAACGATCTGTCCGCGCGCATCGCCGGCGACGGCACCGCGATGGGCGACGCCATCGGCCTCGGCGTGAAGAAGCTGCGCGAACGTCCGAAAGGCTCGCGCGTGCTGGTGCTGATCGCCGACGGCAACAGCAACGCCGGTCTGATTCCACCGCTGGATGCCGCGCGCCTCGCGGCCAGCGCCGGTATCCGCATCTACGCGATCGGCGTCGGCAGCAATCAGAAGGACGTGCCCATCATGGAGAACGGCAAACTCATCACGCGCAACGACCTGGTCTTCGACGAAGCGGTGCTGAAACGCATCGCGGAACAGACCCGTGGCGCCTATTTCCGCGCCACTGACACCCAGGCACTGGAACACATCTACAAGCGCATCGACGAACTGGAGAAAAGCCAGGCGGACGCACGCACCCTGCTGATTCCTCACCCCCTGTTCCGCTGGCCGCTCGCGGTCGCGCTGCTGGCGCTGCTGGTGCTCGGCTTGTTCCCGAATGCCCGTCCGCGCGGCTTGCGGAGCGAGCCATGAGCGATCCCGCCAGCATACTCGCCCAACCCGCCTGGCTGTGGGGGCTGCTGCTCATCCCCGCCGTGCTGTTGTGGCGCCACTATACCCGGCCGCGACGCCAGATCGGCAAGGAACAGCGATATGCCGACGCCCACCTGCTGACCTGGCTGCTGGGCACCCAGGACAGCGACGCGGACAACGCCTGGAAGTCGCGTCTCGCGTGGTCCCTGGCCTGGGCCTTGCTGTTGCTGGCGATGGCTGGTCCACGCTGGGGCTATGAGCAGATCAGCCCGTTCAGACCCGAAGCGGAACTCGTCGTGCTGCTCGACATCTCGCGCTCGATGGATATCAACGATGTCAGCCCATCGCGTCTCGGCCGGGCAAAACAGGAGATCGAGGACATCGCCGCGCGCGGCGCGGGTATCGCCATCGGCTTGATCGCCTTCGCCACGACACCCCATGTGGTGACGCCGATCACCGAGGATCACGCGGCGGTATTGCACCAGCTCCCCGCCCTATCGAGCGACTTGGTGCGCCTGAAAGGCAGCCGTATCGTGCCGGCGCTGGAACGCGCGGAACAGTTACTCGGCCAGCGCCGGCACGATACGGCTGCCTTTCAGGCGCACCAAGTCGCTCGATAGGGCGGGGAG
>JALULB010000282.1:22129-22649 GCA_027041035.1 Sedimenticola sp.
ACTCGGCCAGCGCCAGGACGACACCAGCCGGCATGTGGTGATCCTCACCGACGGCGATTTCGCCGACAACCGCGAGATGCTGAAGCAGGCCGAAAAACTTGCCGCGGAGAACATCCACATCCATGTATTCGGTCTTGGCACCCTTGCCGGTGAACCGGTGCCGGCCGGTGCCGGCCTGGCGCTCACGGGCGCGGATGGCAGACCGGTGTATTCCGCCTTGAACGAAGCGCCGCTGAAAGCGCTCGCACAAGCCGGCAACGGTCGGTACCGCCGCGCCGACTACAGCGACGACGATACCCGCGCGCTGATCGACGCCGTGCTCGCCAGCGCCAATCTGCAACAGGAAGAACATCAACTGACCCGGGTATGGAACGAATATTTCTGGCTGCCGCTGCTGGTCGCCATGCTGATCCTGCTGCGGTTGTACTGGGCACGCACGGGCACGAGGGTCGATAGATGAACAGCCGCCTGATTACGTTATCCCTGCTGCTCGCGCTGCAAGTCACGCCAGCGGCCGCCA
>JALULB010000283.1 GCA_027041035.1 Sedimenticola sp.
TCATTACGCGTAGCCGGCTCCATCAACAGCGCTTCCTGTGGATCGGCGGCGGGAGTCGATGCCGGGATCGTGCCATTGCCCGGCAGGATGGTCTTGAAACCCTCCTTGACCTCGACGACGTTCGGCAGCAAGCCTCCGTCTCCACCGATCTGGTAGATCGGAACCTCCTGCCCCAGGGTGCCATCGGCATTGACGACACGCAGCGACAGATTCAGGAAGCGGGAATTCGAACCGTTCAACAACCTGAACCGGTACTGGCGCGGCTCGGTGTTCAGAAATGGCCAGGAAACACCATTCACCACCATGACGTTGAAGAACGCTTCCGGGTTCCAGATCGGCGCGATATCGCTGTCGGGGCTGAAGTTGATCTTCAGTTGACGACGTTTCAGCCCTTCGAAGAAGGCCCGATCGCGCGGATAGAACAACGACCCATTGCGATTGAAGGAGCGATCCTGAATCACGATCGGAATCTCGAAATAGTTTCCGAACGGATTGTTCCCTTGCGCGTCACCCACCTTGGGCGCCGGGCCAGGCAGATTCAACGCATTCTCCTGCCCGTTGACCGGGTCGCGCAGCAGATAGAAACCCGCCAGGCCGGCATACACGTTCAATCGGGTGATACCCAGGGCGTGATCGTGATACCACAGGGTGGTTTCGTCCTGGGTGTTGATGTAACGGTAATCGACATAACCCAGATTGCCCGGATTGTTACCCGTGGAGTCGTCGAACAGCGTCCCGGAAGTGGCATAAGCCGCCGGGATGTTTTTCGCTGCCGGCAGCCACCAGGATTCGGGATAGCCATCACTGTGCGGCTCGACATGCGCGCCATGCAGATGCATTACCAGGGGTACGGGTCCCTGGTATGGCCTGGGATTCTGGCCCGCGCAATCGGTGCGCGGCGCGCCCATGATGCAATCCATCGGTGGATTCGCCCAGTGCAGGGTCTGATCGAGAGATTTCCAAAACAGATGTTTCAGAAATTTCTCTTTCTTGGTGTTCAGCCTGCCTTTCTTCCTCTGCTTCACCAGATCATTGATCCAACGAATACGCGTCGTCACATTCGACTGGGCTTCGATGCTGAATGCCGGATAGTTGAAGGTGGAATTCAGGCTCGGCGCCACCTTAGGAACAGCATCTTCGGCACGCCCATAGCCCCATACCTTAGTCGGCTTGAATGCCCCATTCTTGCACCTTGCCGGTTTCCGGCAACCCGTCTTTGGCAGTATCTGCTGTTTGAACTGCCGGGCGGCAATCTCGTAGTCGTTACCCACGGCACTGTTCGTGCTCTTGGGCATCTCCGGCGGGATCACCAACGGAGACACGTACTTTGGAATGATTGTCGGATCCAGCGAGCCACCCGGCACCGGTGCCGCCGTGACGGCCAGCGGCAGACCCAGCGTGGATGTAACGAGTACGGAGCGGATAGCGACAGACAGCCGGAAACCGCACGATTCTTGTGCATACATTGGAGTTGCTCCCCCATGCTATTGATTATCAAGGATCAAGATGTGTGAACTTGACCCATCCTCCCTTTCCCGATACTCAATAACGCGGATACTGCAAGCCCGCGGACCTACCGACTGTCAGCCGGCTACCCCTCCCTTAGTAGCCGACATATCCCACTATCCAAGGGGATACGCCAACTCACGAGATCAGAGGATTTTTATTATGCTGTTATTCTTGTCACCCGCCGCCGCAACAGGCCGATACCCGCCAGCAATAACAACCAGCTGGCCGGAGCCGGAGCGGGATTCACTTGGACGTTATCGATCAGCAACGCCGTATCCCCGATATCATCGCCGGCGTCGGCAACGAAGAACTCAAACACGTGCGCGCCCGCGGGCACGAACAGGTTCACCGGCTGCCAACCAAGACGGCCATCGACATACTGCTCGTCGTTCGGCCCGATGATCGCGATATTGTCGAAGCCGGTCTGCGCCGCATAGCTGCCGTTGTTCCCGCCGACCGCGCCGCCGACGATCTGGATGCCATCGAGCAGAATGCCGTAAGGGTCGAACTGACCGCCGGTGATCTCCTCGGTCATCACGTCGTAGTCGAACGACAGAATCACCGGCGCGGCGACGCTGAAGTCCATCCGAATCAGCGACACATCCAGCTCTGGCACGCCGTCGCCGGTGACATCGACAAAACTCGCCGGACCGATGCCGCCGGGACCGGTCGTGATATAACCGAACTGGGTACCCTGCGTGGCCACCACCGGTGGACCGATAAAGGTCGCGCCGGTTTCCAGCGCTAGTGAACCGTATACGATGCTGACCGATACGCCGGGACCATAAGGCGCCGCGCTTTCGAAACCAGCCAATTCATAACCACTGGCTTGAACCGCCCAGCATGTCAGCCCGGCCACTACCGCAAGATTAATCTTTCTCATTCACAACCCCTCCACAGGACGATTAGTATTTCTATTCTGACCCGGACTACTCGGAAAACAGCCGGTCAATCAAACAGAATCTATGCAATTTATATGCCGAATATATTTCTCTTTTTATTTCATGAAGTTATAACCCACATGACACCTACGACCTCGATTGCACACCTAATCGCACCGCGATAAAACAAACCAAATCCACCCTTCGATCCTGTTGAATCCAGCCAACCAGCGAGCATCCTGGAATTCCCTGGCCACACCCTATCTCCTTGTTTATCATGAACATGATGGGAGGAAGTGCTATCCTCATAACCCCCTTGGCAGCGACGGTTAAACTCACAACACGGAGAGCCGGCCCATGGAACGACCCTCGCCCAAAATGTAAACATTCCTGACAGTTGATCGTGCCGCCATTCCATGCTGGGCAACTCGATTCCGTTTGGAATCCACTCTGAAAACACCACAAGCGCCACATCCATTCATTCAGTGAGTCCTCCTGGAACGCCTCCGTGATTTCTCTTCACTCTTCCCAGCTCAACGGGAGCCAACCCACCCGAGATACCTCCAGCATTGTTCAAGCCATTCCGCTGAAAATGATTATGCAACAACGAGGCCAGAACATGATTATCAATATATTTCAATAAGTTGCATTAGACTCAATAAAGACTTTGCAGACTCTCGGATAGATTGATCGGTAGTGTGTAAAATCAACTTCTTGACACGAATCAAACCGCCCATTTCATACAACAAGCATCAAGTTACTGATTTAATTACTATCGAAGAGAAGCACTTAAGGTTCGGTTAATCGATGCTTAAGAAAATAGGACAACAACGCCTCCAGAGCTAACAAACACCCACATCAAGATGTAAAATTTGTTGACACTTATTTGCAAATAGGCGCTTGCTCGTAAACGTACACGCCCATTGAACGCACCCGGGAGAAGGTAGAAAACGTGAAAAGGATAAGCACATCGTAACTACTCGCCCATGGTGCTCCAACGTTACACAGTCGCCGCTATTGGCTGTTTCTGGAGGAAACGTCGGCGGCAGGGGTGAGTCCATACTGAAAGTCCGGTGGACTTTCAGTATGGATGAACGCTCCACCAGGGAGGGTGGAAGCTGGACGCTGAGGCGAAGCATGGAGTACGCCACCGCAGCGCCGCCGTCGAGCCTACAGGGATGTATTGACGGCGTTTTCCGGAAGAAACAGCCAATTGCGGTGACGATTTCTACAGGGGACGAGTAGTTACAGCACATCTTGTCATGTGCTAATCGACGGTAAGGGGAGCATGCTACCATCCGAGCTCGGACACCAACAGGACGTGCGGCGGCAACTATCGCGGACAATAAAAAGCCGGTGTCTGGGGGGACACCGGCGAAGAAGTGATACCCGACTTGGGGAACCCGGGTATCCGGGCCGTCTTTGGAGGGGAAACATCCGGCCCAAACGCTACGTAACGCTTGGCAATATGACCCAGGCCCGGCAAAAAAAGTTTCCTGGAAATCGGAAAATTTGAGAATTATTTTATAAGCAATTGATTAAACTTATGTTTTAACAACAAAAAAACACCGCAACCCATCAGTTTCCCGGCAGTTCCTTGATGTAGATATCCTGCTTGGCAAAGGGTATTTCGATACCCTCGCGATTGAACGCCTTGTAAGTCTGCTCCAGCAGGCTGTCGATCGCGCGCCCGCGCAGACGCGGATCGTTGACCCAGCAGAGCAGCTCGAAATCCAGGCTGGAGGCACCGAACGCACGGAAACGCACCCGGGGCGCGGGCGTGCTGACCACATCGTCGTTACCCTTGGCGACTGCCAGCAACACACGTCGGATCTGGTCGATATCCGAGCCATAGGCCGCGCCGACCGGCATGCGGATGCGGTACTTGGTATACGGTCCACCGGATTCATTGATGATCTTCGAATTGCCCATCACCGAGTTCGGAATCGTCAGCTCCACGTCATCGCGCGTCAGGATACGCGTGCTGCGCACACCGATATGCGTGACCTCGCCGCGTTCGGCGGAATCCAGCACGATGTAGTCACCGATCTTGTACGGCGCGTCGGTCAGGATGAAGATGCCGGAGATGAAGTTCGCCAGCGTATCCTTGGCGGCGAAACCCACGGCGATGCCGACCACGCCCGCCGACGCCAGCCAGGCCGTCATGTCGATACCCCAGACATTGAACAGCAGATAGACCGCGATGACGATCACCAGCGCGCTGGCCAGGTTGACGAACAACGGCATGGTATGCAGGCTGATCAGGCCGGCGCGATCCGGGCGCTCCGCCAGCGAACGCACCACCAGTCGGAAGAAGCGACCGAAGAACACCGCCCAGATCAGGATACTGATACTTTTCAGCACCAAGCGAGCGACGTCGCTCCATTCCTCCGGCAGCTCGATGAGGTTCAGCGCGATCAGCAGGCCGATCAGCAAAAGCGTATAGAACAACGGCGGCCGCAGCAGCCGGATCAGCTGATCGTCGAAATCGAAGTCGGTCTTCTTCGCCAAGCGGTGCAGAATGGCACCCAGCAGCCAGGTCACCAGCAGCGCGACGAGCAGACCGGCCAGCACCACGACGACGGCCTGTAGCACCGGATGATCGCCAAGCCGGTCGAGTACCGGCTGAATGATCCAGCGGAGCTGCTCGGCCTGCGCTTCCACCGCATCCGCGGCGACCGGCGGCGGGTTCATAGCGCCTGAAGATGCCGGATACGCACCGCCGCCGGCGGATGGGTGTGATAGAAAGCCGAATACAACGGATCGGGCGTCAGGGTACTGGCGTTATCGCGATACATCTTCACCAAGCCGCTGATCAGCGCATGCGCATCCGCCTGTTTCGCGGCGAATTCATCGGCTTGAAACTCGTGTCGCCGCGACAGCATCGACATCAGCGGTTGCAGAAAGAAGGTGAACACCGGCGACACCAGCATGAACAACAGCAGCGCCTGGGCCGGTCCGACACGCTCCACGCCCAGACCGTGATAGAACCACGTCTGGGTCGACAGCCAGCCGAGCAACGCCAGGCCGGCCAGCGACATCACCGCCGAGAACAGCAGGTTGGTGCGCACATGATGACGCTTGAAATGCCCCAGCTCATGCGCGAGCACCGCCTCGACCTCCTCCGGCGCCAGCCCCTTCAGCAGCGTGTCGTAGAAGACGATGCGCTTGTTCCGTCCAAAGCCGGTGAAATAGGCATTGCCGTGCGCCGAGCGCTTCGAGCCATCCATCACGAACATGCCATTGCTGTGAAAACCGCAACGCTCCAGCAAGCGTTCCAGGCGCGCCTTCAGCGCTTGATCCTCCAATGGCGTGAACTTGTTGAACAGCGGCGCGATCAACACCGGGAAGGCCCACAGCATCAGCAGCATGAAGCCCATCCACACCAGCCAGGCCCACAGCCACCAGTAGTCACCGGCACGCATCATCAACCAGAGTATCACCGCCACCAGCGGCACGCCGAGCACCAGGCCGAGCACCAGTTGCATCGCCAGGTCACGCACATACTGCGCCGGCGTCATGCGATTGAAGCCGAAACGGTTCTCGATGACGAAGGTGTTATACAGCGACAATGGCAGTTCCAGCAGGCCGCCGATCAACACCACCGCGAACACCAGCGCAACGCCATGCCACAGCGGCGCCAGGCCAAGGCCCAGCAACGCATTGTCCAGCCAGTTCAGCCCACCACCCAGCGTCCACGCCAGCAGGATCAGCGGCGCCAACAGCAATTCCAGCTTCTGCGCGCCGGCGCGTGCCAAGGTATAGTCCGCCGCCTTCTGATGCGCCTCCAGCGTGATGCGGTCGGCAAAGGGCTCCGGCACCCGGGCGCGATGATCGCGGACGCTGCGGATCTGGCGCCGGAGCAGCCACCACTGCACGATCACGCTGGCGACGAGAAAACCCAGAAAGATCCAACTGAATGCATTCATCTCAGAATCCTATGCCAATACCGCCGAAGGCGCCGCCGGAACCGACACCGAGATGAATGGTCGGCCGCACGCCCGAATAGGCGCTGGCGCGCGGCCACAAAAACAGGCTTTCCACCTCGACCTCGGGATACCGGTAGTCCGCCTCGCCAACCTTCGCCGCGACCAGCCCGCGAATGCGTCCGGAGACTGTCACCAGGCGGCCACTACGGTATTCCAGCGGGTCGAGGAAGGATGGGGAGAAAGCGATGAAGCGCCCGGCTGGCGATTCGCCGGTGCGCGGCTTGCCGGAGCCGTTCAGTGGATAGGCCAGTACCTCCAGCTGGGTACCGTTCGGCAGATTCTTCGTCGTAATGATGGAGCCACCCCATTGCACCAGACTGGCCGCGTAGCGATCGGGTTCGGCAAGCACCTCGCGTGGCGCGACCGTCAGCGCGCCGGCCGGACGCGGCACATTGACCGAAGCGCAGGAAACGAGCACTACCGCGCCGAGCACGACAAGAAGCGTTTTTACGGTTTTCATGGATCGGATTATATCGCCTCCGCCAGCCAAATGTCGGATTCTAGCGTGCGTGCCATTGCGTTCCTGGCAAGGCACGAGGAGGCCGTGGGGCCACTCCCCACAACGACGAGCAACGCCGCCAGGGGCGGAAGGGTGCGTGCGGGAGTTCCGACATTTGGCTGGCGGAGACTATAATAGCCCCGGTCAAGCGCGTCGGCGTCCCGGCAAACCGAACAGCAACGGCAACAACAGCCACGACACCGCCGGCGACGGCATCGGCGCCGCGCCGCTATCGACAGCGATCGAACGTATCTCCGCCTCGGCGCCGGCCGAGCTGGTATCGTCACCGAAGAACAAGAAGTTCGTGCTGCTGTACACCGGATTGGTGTGCGCCGAGTAATCCCGTTGCAAGCCGCTCAGAAGCGCGCTGCCGTCGGCATACAGGGTATAGCCGGCACCCGAGAACGACAGCCTGTAATCGACCAGCGATCCGGTATCGAAAAGGGCTTCCTCGCCATGAGTGAACAGCGGTGAGTCGTCCTGCGCCCAGATCCGATCCGTCCAGAAGCCCAGTTCGATACCGACCGCCGCCTCGTTCAGCACGATCACGCTGAACCCGGCACGATTCGGGTTGGCGTGACGCTCATCCACGAGCCGTAGCGTGAAATCGATGTCGAACGCGCCGCCCGCCGGCAACACCGGAACCCCCGGATGCAGGGTGCTGAACCAGCCGGCCTGTTCGGCGACCGGCGACACCAGGCGCGTGCCGCCAGTCACCGACTGCTGGCTGGCACTCGCGCCGAACAATGGATTGGTCAGATACAGCCAGCCCTGCGCGGAAGGCAGCGAGGACTGCGCGCCATCATAGAGATCGATAGGCACGGCCATCGATGGCAGGGACACGAACAGCAGGCACAACGCCGGCGCGAAACGGGAAAAAACTTGCATAGGGGATTCACCAAACAAAGGCACGGATTCTAGCAGATTCTGATTCCCGCGCGGTGCAAACGCTTCACGTTCCGAAGGGAGCGCGGCTCAGTCGTCGCTTCGATGCGAATGATGCCGAGGATAATAGGGATAACCCCACCAACCGTAACCCGGATAACCCCAGTACCAGGGGTCGTAGCCCCAAGGCGAGCAGCAGAATGGATCCCTGACCGGCACCGGCTCGCGGTAGACACCCCAGTCGCGCCAGCTATCGACCGCCACGACCGGGTAGCGATAATCGTACTCGCCGATCCTGCCGTGTTCGCTGCCGCTTACCCGGCCGATCACCGTGACGCGCGTACCCGATGCATGCGCGGCGGGATCGACGAAGCCAGCGATCACCGCGAGAAAACGACCCGAGGACTGGCCCTCGATATCCGGCAGGCCATTGCCACTCAGCGGTCGCGACAGAATCTCCAGCACCGAACTGCTGTTGCG
>JALULB010000284.1 GCA_027041035.1 Sedimenticola sp.
ACCGATGGGAATGCGTATGCCGCCGGCGCCGCGCTGGGTTTCGTGCCTCAACCCAGCCTACGGGCTGTCGGGATTGTGCCTTTGCAGCACCTTTGTTGGGCGCCGCGCTTGGCCCAACATTGCTTCGGCAATAAAAGACAAGGCCGAGGCATCGAATCCGATTCAAAAGCGTAGGCTGGGTTGAGGTACGAAACCCAGCAGTCGCGACTGGGTTTCGCTGCGCTCTACCCAGCCTACGGGCTTGGCCCAACATTGCTTCGGCGATAAAAGACAAGACCGAGACATCGAATCCGATTCAAAAGCGTGGGCTGGGTTGAGGTGCGAAACCCAGCAGTCGCGGCTAGACACTCGGCAGACGGTCCAGCGGCATATCCGCGAGCAGCGGCGCGTCGGCATCCTTCTCGGAGAGTATCGGCTGGCTGTCCAACGGCCATTCTATGCCGATCGCGGGATCGTTCCAGCAGATGCCGAACTGGGCCTCTGGATGATAACTGTCGGTGCATTTATAGCCGAAGACCGCCTCTTTCGACACCACGCAGTAGCCGTGCGCAAAGCCCGGCGGCACCCACAATTGATGCTTGTTCTCGCCAGACAGGTAGACACCGACATAACGACCAAAGGTCGCTGAGCCGCGCCGGATATCCACCGCGACATCATAGACCTCGCCAACGAACACCTGCACCAGCTTGCCCTGGTCATGTGGATGCTGGGCGTGCAGGCCGCGCAACACGCCGTACTCCGATTGCGCCAGATTGTCCTGCACAAACGGCATATCGGTGACCTGCTCCGCGTAGCGCGGCTGCTGCCAGGTCTCCATGAACCAGCCGCGCGCATCGCCGAACACGCGTGGTTCGATCAGCAGCACATCGGGAATCGATAGCGGAGCGACCTTCATGGCTCACCATCCTGTTGCAACACCGAACGCAGATAAGCGCCGTAGTCGTTCTTGTTCATGGCGTCGGCCAAGGCCTGCAATTCATCGCTCGTGATCCAACCGTGGTGATAGGCGATCTCCTCGGGGCAACAGATCTTCAGACCCTGCCGCGCCTCGATCGTCTGGATGAAACTGCCCGCCTGCATCAGGGATTCATGGGTGCCGGTATCCAGCCAGGCGAAGCCACGACTGAAGCGGATCAACTCCAGCTCGCCAAGCGTCAGGTAACTGCGGTTCAAATCGGTAATCTCCAGCTCGCCGCGCTTCGACGGTTTCAGTTCGGCGGCCAGATCGCAGACCTTTTCATCGTAGAAATACAGCCCGGTCACGGCGTAGTGAGACTTCGGATGGGTGGGCTTCTCTTCCAGCGATACGACCCGGTCGTCGGCATCGAACGCGGCAACACCATAGCGCTCCGGATCCTTCACCCAGTAGCCGAATACCGTGGCACCGCGCTCGTGCGCCACGGCGCGTTTCAGGCGCGCGCGCAAGTCCTGTCCATAGAAGATATTGTCGCCAAGGATCAGGCAGCTACGATCGCCGTCGATAAAGTCCTTGCCGATCAGGAAGGCCTGCGCCAGCCCATCCGGACTCGGCTGCTCGGCATAGTTCAGATGGATGCCCCAGCGGGCGCCATCACCGAGCAGCGCTTGAAAGGCCGGCAGGTCGCGCGGCGTGGTGATGATCAGGATATCGCGGATACCGGCCATCATCAGCACTGACAGCGGATAGTAGATCATCGGCTTGTCGTACACCGGCAGCAGTTGCTTGCTCAGTGCGATCGTCAGCGGATGCAGACGGGTACCGGAACCGCCGGCCAGCACGATGCCCTTCACGCCGGCGTCAAACCCAGGCGCTGACCCCGGTAGCTGCCGTCCATGACCCGCTCGCTCCAGTCCTGGTTGTCCAGATACCACTGGATGGTCTTGCGCATGCCGCTTTCGAAGGTCTCTTCCGGCTCCCAGTCCAGCTCGCGCTTCAGCTTGCGCGCATCGATCGCGTAGCGCCAGTCATGCCCCGGCCTGTCGTCGACGAAGGATTTGAGCCGGGCGTGCGGACGAAATGCCGATTCCGGCACCAGTTCATCGAGCAGCGCGCACAGGGTGTCCACGACTTGCAGGTTGCTGCGCTCGCTGTTTCCACCGACGTTGTACACCTCGCCCGGCCGACCGGCCTCGACGACGCGCCAGATCGCGCTGCAATGGTCGCGCACATACAACCAGTCACGAATGTTGCCGCCGTCACCATAGATCGGCAACGACTTGCCGGCCAGCGCGTTCAAGGTCATCAGCGGGATCAGCTTTTCCGGAAACTGGTAGGGGCCGTAGTTGTTCGAGCAGTTTGTCGTCAGCACCGGCAGACCGTAGGTATGAAACCAGGCGCGTACCAGATGATCCGAGGCGGCCTTGGAGGCGGAATACGGCGAATTCGGCGCATAGGGATGATCTTCCGCGAACAGCCCGTGCTCGCCCAGGCTGCCATACACCTCATCGGTCGACACATGCAGAAAACGAAAATCCGCGTTGCGGCTTTCATCGAAATAGCGCCGCGCCGCGTCGAGCAGCACATAGGTGCCGAGCAC
>JALULB010000285.1 GCA_027041035.1 Sedimenticola sp.
CGTCAGCGTGGTGCGCAACGCGGCCGAGATCGGCAAGACACTGAAGGGGCTGATCGAATAGGATTGGCCATCGCCTCCCGGCGGAGGCAACTACCCTGGCGCCGGCGCCAGGGATGTCAGAGCGCTCCGGAAGACGTTTCGCGACTACGCTCGGGCACGCGCAGGTTGACCCCCTTGGCCTTCAACGCCGCCACTAGAAGCCTGTCGGGTTATGGGGGATCGTAGCGAGGAGGTGGGAGAGCGAGGCCAAATATTCCCGTTTTTGAGGCGCATAGTGGACCTATGTAACGAAAAAACGGGGATATTTGGACCGCTCTCCCATCTTCGCAGTAGATTCATCCATAATCCGACAGGCTCCTAGGTTCAAGGCATTGACGTTGCCCTGCCCGGCAAGACGCGCGGTTCCGCCCGCAATCGCTTCAAGTTGCGCGCGCATCTTGCGTGCATTGGCATACACGGCTTCCTGATTGGTGGACAGCACCGTCAGATCGGCGCGTTCCTGGAACAACTGCACCGTCCGGTACCCGAACCACAGGCCAATGGCGATCACCGTCAGAAACACCGGTATAAACACACTGAGCCTCCGGCCCCCGGGAGAATGGGCATCGTTCATTGCGTCGCGCCTTTTGTTGCTTTCGCATCGCCAAGCGTCGCGGTAATCCCCTGTCCTTCGAGCAGATCGCGTATCTGCTCGTCCTTGCCCTTGGTCGCCAGCTCGGCCATATCGCGCCATTCAGGCACTGAAAAACGGGTATCAAAAATGCCCGGATCTGTTAAAAAGCGGGTATATAATCTTACGGGTCTTGACACCTGCAATCACTTCACCTACACCTCATCTTCAGAATTGGTCAGAGACGGGGCACTCGAGTGTCAGTTTTTTTTACACAATTCAGTGTTGCGGGAAAGAATTTTCGGACGGGATTTTCTTATCTTATTGTCGTTATTGAATTATAGCGCAGTGGCACGTGATTTGCTTGATAGTTATCAAGCAACGACATTGAGCGGTAAAAAGAAAACGGATTCGTAATCTGCGAACCGTGAAGCGCGTTGTTTTGAGAAACGCAAGAGCCAGTGCTTTGTAATGTTTTTTACACTGGAGCTTGTCTGGAGGTCCCGAACTGAGAGCGGGAGCATCAATATCAACACAGGAGCAGCAACAAACGATTACTGGGGAGACACACAATGATTCCGCATTTTCACAAACTTCTCTGCGCCTTGATGGCGCTGCTGTTTTCCAACGCCGCATTTGCCAACCCGATCTACTATGAGGTTTCCGACCTTGGCGCCGGGCGTTTCCAATATAACTACACAATCGACAACCAGACCGCTTTGCCAATCGACGAGTTCACGGTCTGGTTCGATGCCTTATTGTACGACAATTTGCTTATCGCCGGCAACCCGAGTCCCGGCTGGGATGGCGTTGCCGTCCCCGGCGATCCCTTGCTGCCCGATCCCGATGGGTTTGCCGACTGGCTGGCGCTCGGATCACCAATTGCGCCCGGCCAGTCCATGAGTGGCTTTAGCGTGTCTTTCGATTGGCTGGGCAACGGTACGCCCGGTTCGCAATTCTTCGAGATTGTCGATCCGTTCACATTCAATGTGTTAAGCAATGGCTTCACCCGGCCATTACCCACCCATGTTCCGGCACCGGTGCCGCTGGCACTGGTATCGCTAGGTCTGTTGATGGCCGGTCTTGCTCGCCGTCGCGTTCGGCACATCGCGACCGTTTCGACCCTGGCCCTTGCAGGCTTGGCGTCGATCGCCATGGCGCCGCCGGTATTCGCCGACGCGGGCGACGTCACGGCTGTGTCACGCGAACTTGTATCGCGCCAGCGCGCCGGGCGCACCCTGTTCGACTACACCTACAGGCTGACCATCGACAACGGCGGCGAGCCGTTGAGGAATGTCGTCGGTACCGTGGCCAGCACATCCGCCCACACGGCGATCGTCGATGGCGAGGTCGTGTTCGGCGATATCGGCAGTGGCAGGGTGCAGTCAGGCGACACCTTCACGATTCGCCACAACCGCCGGTTTCCCTTCGATCCGGCCGCGCTGGTCTGGAGTTTCACCGCCGACCCGATCGTGGTCGGTGACACCGCGCCGGTCATCACCTCGTCGCCGCTCACGCACGGCAGCGTTGGCGCGCCCTATACCTACGACGTGGAAGCAACGGATGCCGATGCCGGTGATACGCTGCACTACGCATTGAGTACGGCGCCAGCCGGCATGTCCATCGATCCCGTTACCGGGTTGATCCAGTGGGTGCCCTCCACCAGCGCCAGTGTCGACGTCGACGTTCGGGTCACCGACAGCACCGGCCGGTTCGACCGGCAGGTGTTTCTCGTTACCGTCGACCGCGGCGCCAGCGACGCGCCGCCGGTCATCGACCCGATTGCCGACCAGGCCTTGGTGGCCGGCGCCACGCTTTCGGTCCAGGCCAGTGCAACGGACCCGGACGGCGATGCCGTGCGCTACGGTCTCGGGGC
>JALULB010000286.1 GCA_027041035.1 Sedimenticola sp.
GTAGTTGCCGGTGCCCATGTGGATGTAGCGCTTCAGGCGGCGACGCTGGCGCATCACCACCAGGGTCATCTTGGCGTGGGTCTTGTAGCCGACGACGCCATAGGCAACATAGGCGCCGGCGTCCTGCAGGCGGGTGGCGACGGCGATATTCGCCGCCTCGTCGAAACGCGCGCGCAGTTCGATCACTGCCGTGACCTCCTTGCCGGCCTTGGCCGCCGCCACCAGGGCGTCGACGATCGGCGAATCGGGACCGGTGCGGTACAGGGTCATCTTGATCGCGACCGTGTTCGGATGCTGCGCGGCCTGGGTCAGAAACTGGATGACCGGCTCGAAGGACTGAAACGGGTGATGCAGCAATACCTGTTTGTGCGCGTCGATGTACTCGAAGATATTCCCCTCGGGCCTGAAGTCGGCTGGCAGTCTAGGCTGAAACGGCGGGAATTTCAGTTCATCGCGCTGGACCAGCCCGACAACCGCCATCAGGCGGTGCAGGTTCACCGGGCCGTTCACCCGATACAGGTCGCGCTCTTCGAGATTGAATTTCTCCATCAGCAGACGATAGATCTCGGCCGGACACACATCCGCGACCTCCAGGCGCACGGAATCGCCGTAGTTGCGAATCGGCAACTCCCCTTCCAATGCGCTCAGCAGGTCGTCGACATCCTCTTCGACGAATAACTCCGAGTTCCTCGTGACGCGGAATTGATAGCAACCGAGCGCATGCATGCCGGGAAACATGTCGTCGACATGCGCATGGATGACCGATGAAAGAAAGACAAAAGTATCCTTGGAAGGCGATATGTCCGCCGGCATGCGGATGATGCGCGGCAGCGCGCGTGGCGCCTGCACGACGGCCATGTCACTCTCGCGGCCGAACGCATCCTTGCCTTCCAGCTTGACGATGAAGTTCAGGCTCTTGTTCAGGATACGCGGGAAAGGATGCGCCGGGTCCAGGCCGAGTGGCGTCAATACCGGCAGCAGCTCGCGACGAAAGTAGTTGCGCACCCAGTTGGTCTGCTCTTCGTTCCATTGGGAGCGGCGCAGGAAATGGATGTCGTTCTCTTCAAGCTCGGGGACCAGGATCTTGTTGAACAGATCGTATTGATCATGCACCAGGGCATGCGCCTGCACGGCGATCTGTTCCATCTGCTCCTCTGGACTCAATCCGGCGGGATCCAGGGTCGTGATGTTCAGCTTCAGTTGCTGTAGCACGCTGGCGGCGCGTACCTCGAAGAACTCGTCCAGGTTGCTGCACGAGATACACAGATAGCGCAGCCGTTCGAGCAACGGCACGCTGTCGTCCTTGCCCAGTTCCAGCACCCGACGATTGAACATCAGCAGGCTGAGTTCACGGTTGATGAAGTACTCCGGGTCGTACAGGTCGATCCCGGGTTGCGTATCGTCGGGTGTCTCGGTCGGGGGATTGTTCGTATTCGGCACGATGAGTTCCTGTAAGACGATTACCTGACCGCTTCGGCAAGATCGATCTCGCCAGTTTCACGAAACGGGATGCTTCCAATACCGCCAGCGGTATGTACCTTGCCGCTGATGACATAACTGAACGGCTTGTGCCGCAGGCGTTGCGCGGCGCGCAACTGGCGCAGCAGACCAAACAGGGTGCTGCTTGCGGCGACCTCCATCGTCGCCTCGCTGAGCGGCTCGATACGTACATCCTTGTTGCTCACGCCCGAGGCGAAATCCCGCCCGTTCAGGCGCAGATCGAAACTCAGGCCGTCCGCTTGCAGGACACGGTCGGAACGGTTCTGGATACGCAGCTTGATCAGAAAACGCTGTTCCATCAACGTCGACTCCAATGGCTGGATGTCGGCGATGTGAACACGCACCTGATCCGGCCTGGCGCCCCATCCGGCGCAGCCGCCGAGCAATCCGGCCAATATGCCAATGAGCAGTACCGCGGCAATGTTTCGTTTCATATTCGTTTCTTCCGTTCTGTTGAGACACCGGCGTTACTACTATAGCCTCCGCCAGCCAAACGCGGGCGCGCCATCTCGTCCCCGCGCGGGCGCGGGATGGCTGCGTGGGGCTGCCTTTCCCACAACGACAAGCAACACCGCCAATGCCGGAAGGATGCGCGCGAAGATAGTGAAGCTTGGTTCGCGGAGCTGCATTATATACTCGTTGCCCATGAATTTTCGGCCACTGCGGCCGCCCCTCGCGTCCTTGGCCGTTGTTGCGGAAACTCACCATAGTCTGGGCTATGACTCCTTTCCGCGCCTAGGCCAAGGACGCGAGGGGCGGCCTCGAAAAACCGAAAACCCATGGGCGACGAGTATAGCCTCCGCCACTCAAACCTCGGAACTTTTGCGGTGGACTTTCTGCCCTGCTGGGATTTGGCAGGCCGCCAGTATAGAATACCGGGCTGTTTTCATGCTTTCGGGGACCACCGGCCGTGACCGATGCCACAATAACGCCGCATGCCGATGTCAGTACCTTCCAGGGTCTGATTTTCACATTGCAACAATAC
>JALULB010000287.1 GCA_027041035.1 Sedimenticola sp.
CGAACGCGTCTCCATGCCCGATTTCGATATCGATTTCTGCATGGAGGGGCGCGACCGGGTGATCGACTACGTGGCGCGCCGCTACGGCCGCGACGCGGTCTCGCAGATCATCACCTACGGCACCATGGCGGCGAAGGCCGTGGTGCGCGATGTCGGCCGCGTGCTCGGCTTCCCGTACGGCTTCACCGACCGCATCGCCAAGCTGGTGCCGTTCGAGATCGGCATGACGCTGAGCAAGGCGCTGGAAGAGAGCGAGGAACTGAAGGCCGCCTACGAGACCGAGGAGGAGGTCACCGGCCTGATCGACATGGCCCTGTCGCTGGAGGGCGTGACACGCAACGCCGGCAAGCACGCCGGCGGCGTGGTCATCGCGCCGACCGTGTTGACCGATTTCACGCCACTGTACTGCGAACCGGATGGCTCCAACCTAGTCACCCAGTTCGACAAGGACGATGTCGAGGCCGTCGGCCTGGTGAAGTTCGACTTCCTCGGCCTGCGTACGCTGACCATCATCGACTGGGCCTTGCAGACCGTGAACCATCTGCGCGAACAGGCCGGCGACGCGCCGATCGACATCAGCCAGATCCCGATGGACGACAAGGCATCCTTCGACCTGCTGAAGAGCGCGCGGACCACCGCCGTGTTCCAGCTCGAATCGCGCGGCATGAAGGAGCTGGTGAAGAAGCTCCAGCCCGACAGCTTCGACGACATCACCGCGCTGGTCGCGCTGTACCGGCCGGGACCACTGCAATCCGGCATGGTCGACGACTTCATCAACCGCAAGCACGGGCGCGCCGAGGTCACCTATCCGCATCCCGACCTGGAGCCTATCCTGGCGCCGACCTACGGCGTCATCCTGTATCAGGAACAGGTCATGCAGATCGCCCAGGTACTCGCCGGCTATTCGCTGGGCGGCGCCGACCTGCTGCGCCGCGCGATGGGCAAGAAGAAGCCCGAGGAGATGGAGAAACAGGGCCGGATCTTCCGCAAGGGCGCGGTCGAACGCGGCGTCGACGAGGAGGTCGCCGCCTATATCTTCGACCTGATGGCGAAGTTCGCCGGCTATGGCTTCAACAAGTCACACTCGGCCGCCTACGCGCTGGTCTCCTACCAGACGATGTGGATGAAGGCCCACTACCCGGCCGCCTTCATGGCCGCCGTGCTGTCGGCCGACCTGGACAACACCGACAAGGTCGTCGTGCTGATCGAGGAATGCCGGGAGATGCAACTCAACGTCATGCCGCCGCACGTCAACCATTCCCAATACCGCTTCACCATCGGAGACGAGAAAACCGTCATCTACGGTCTCGGCGCGATCAAGGGCGTCGGCGAATCGGCGATCGAAAGCATCGTAGCATCGCGCGACCAGGGCGCGCCGTACAAAGACCTGTTCGACTTCTGCAAGCGCGTCGACATGCGCAAGGTCAACCGCCGCGTGATGGAGAACCTGATCCGCGCCGGCGCGCTGGACGACCTGGACACCAACCGCGCGACCCTGATGGCGCAACTGCCGCTGGCGATCAAGATGGCGGAGCAACATGCCGCCTCGCAAGCCGCCGGACAAAACGACCTGTTCGGCATGGGCGACGACCTCGACGAGGCGCCGGAGATCGCCCAAGTGGTCCCCGCCGTCAGCGAGGAGTGGGAAGACGACCAGCGCCTGCAAGGCGAGAAGGAGACCCTCGGCCTGTACCTGACCGGCCACCCGATCGACAAATACGAAACCGAACTGGGCTCCATCGTCACCTCGCGACTGGCGAAGCTCGCCGAGGAAGGCCAGCCACGACAGGGGCAGCCAGGGCAGCGTCAGAAGCGCCGCGTGGTCGTCGCCGGACTGGTCATCGGCACGCGGCATATACAGACCCAGCGCGGCGCCATGGGCTCGGTGGTGCTGGACGACCGCACCGGACGCATGGAAGTCACCCTGTTCAGCAAGGTCTACGAGGAATACCGCGACTTCCTGCAGAACGACAAAGTACTCGTCATCGAGGGCAACCTCAGCTGGGACGACTACCGCGACAGCCTCAGCCTGCGCGCCGAACGGGTCATGAGCTTCGAACAGGCGCGCGCCGCCTACGCGGCCTCGCTGACACTGTTCTGCGAGCATCGCGAGGTCGATCGACCGCCGGCCAAATGGGCGCAAGACTTGAAAGAACTGCTGGAACCCTTTCGTGGCGGCCTGTGCGCGCTACGCTGGCGCTACCGCCAGCGCGAAGCCGAGGGCGCCTGGCAGTTCAGCGACAACTGGCGCGTGTCGCCCGACGACGAACTGATCCGGCGGCTGCGACGGTATCCCGGGATCACCGATGTGCGCGTCATCTACGCGCGCGAACGGGGTTCGGCGGCAGAGGGACAACTCGACGCACGCGGCGGCAAGTGAGCCGGGAACGTCGCCGCCCGCTTCGCCGCGCTTTATCGAGCCAGCAATCTCACGGGTCTCGACGTAAATGAGAAAAGCCGATGCAACAGCATACGCGCGATAAGAACGCTATTCCCCGCCCCCAGAGGCACACACCTGCCCCGGTAGACAGCGCTGGTAGCACACGAAGGTATGCGCCAGTGGATTGCGCTCGTCGGGCGGGTGGTCTTCCCGGCTGATTTCGCGCCAGTCTTCTTCCGCCAAGGCGGGAAACCAGGCATCGCCCTCCACTTCGGTATCGACGTGGGTCAGGTAGAGCTGGTCCGCCAACGGCAGAAACAGGCGGTAGACCTGCTCGCCGCCGACTACCATCAGCTCGTCGCCGTGGCGCACGGCGGTGTTCAATGCCTCGATGACCGAATGCACCACGTCGGCGCCGTCGGCCTGGTATCCGGTATCGCGCGTCATCACCAGATGCGGTCGCTCCGGTAACAGGCCCGGCAATGATTCCCAGGTTTTGCGCCCCATCAGAATCGGCTTGCCCAGGGTGGTTCGTTTGAAGAAGGCGAGATCCGAGGGCAGATGCCACGGCAGGGAGTTCCGCGTGCCTATGACACGGTTCTTGTCGAGCGCGGCTATCAGGGAAATCTTCATCTCGGGTGCTGTCGCTATCGCGACCGGGCCGGCCGCCATGACGATTATATCCCGGAAATTTCATGAATTCGCGCGATGATCGCGCGGCATATTGATTTTACTAAGGATTTCTGAAGGCGCCGCGTATCCGCGATGACGCGCAACTGGAGACAACGTCTTGAGGAGTCAAGCGGACAAGCGAGGGCGCGTGCAATGCGTGGATCTTCCGGGATATAAGCTCCGCCAACCAAACCTCGGAATTGTCCACACGCACCCTTCAGCCCTCGGATGCGTTGCTCGTAGTCGATAGCCGCCAACAGACACTCAACGGTACCCCGTAGTATGATCGCCCGATAACCGACAGACGGACCAATACCATGAAAAACATACCCTTTATCTCGCTGATGATTCTCCTGACCCAACTGGCTTCGGCGGCGGACACACACCGCCTGCGCGACTATCCGGCTGAACAGGTCGCGAACAAGGTCTGGGTGATTCACGGTCCGCTGGGGTTTCCGTCGGTGGAAAACCAGGGCTTCATGAACAACCCGGCATTCGTGCTGACCGATGCCGGAGTGGTGGTCATCGACCCGGGTTCCAGCACGGCGGCCGGCGAGATGGTGCTGCGCCAGATCGACAAGCTCACGAAGCAGCCGGTGGTCGCGGTATTCAACACCCATGTGCACGGCGATCACTGGCTGGGCAATCAGGCGATCAAGGACGCCTGGCCGGACGCGCGCTTCTATGCGCATCCGCGCATGATCGCCAAGGCCGGAGCGGGTGCCGCCGAGGAATGGCTGGATCGCATGAACCGCTCCACCGACGGTTTCACCGCGAATACCCGCGCGTTGATCCCCGACCAGGCGATCGACCAGGACCGCGTCATCGAGATCGGCAACACCCACTTTCGCATCGACGCACCGCCAAAGGCTCACAGCAATACCGATGTGATGATCGAGGTCGTCGAACCCGGCGTCTATTTCACCGGCGACAACATCACCTACAAGCGCATCCCGCGCATGGACGACGGTACCTTCAAGGGTAGCGCGGCGGCATGCAAGGTGGCGAAAGCCGCACAGGCCCGCATCTACGTGCCCGGCCACGGCCCGAGCGGCGGCGTGGACATCATCGACGGCTATTGCGACTATCTCGCGACCCTCTACCGCCTGAGCGGCGAGCTGTACGAGGAGGAGATGGAGGACTACGAGATGAAACCGCGCATCGCGCGGGCGCTGAAGGCCTATGCCGACTGGGACGGCTTCGACGCCGAGATCGGCAAGCATATCAGCCTGGCGATACTCGAATACGAGGGTTCATTGTAGTCGTTCAGCGGTCGCGTGGAAGCGCCGCGCCGGGAGCACCGGCCTCAGTCGGCAATCTCCACCCGCCACGCCCGATCGCCGAGGATGACGGGCTTGCCCGGCGCGAAATACTCCTGTGGACGATTGATCCCGCCGTCGCGGTCGAGATCGATGCTGATGCCGTCGTTGCGGTAGTCACCGTCGGTCTTCAGGTTGTCGCTCAGCCAGGCGGGATAGGCTTCGCCGCCGAGACGAATCTCGCCGCCCAGCTGGGTGCGCGGGTAGTAACGCAGCACGCCCTTGTCCAGATCCTCGCGCTTCGCGTACAGCCACAGGGTATAGTCGACGCCGGACAGCGCCGGCACGCCGCTGATCTCGCCCATCGGCAGCTTCAGCAGCACGCCGAAATAGCCCGACCCGCGCGTTGGAAATTCGAGTACGTCGTTACCCAGATCCCCATCGCGATTCAGATCGGCGATCAGCACCGGCCCGGCGTTACGGAGATCGATGACGAAATCCATCGGCCCGCCCAGGTGGAACGGGATGCGCCCCCAGAGTTGCCGATGGCCGCTCAGGTTGGCGCTGACGCTCAGTCCGTCCGGCGGGTTGTCCCTCAACGACATCGGCAGTCCGCGAACGCCTATCTTGAAGCCCACCGGGCGGAACTGCCGGGCAATGGAGAGTTGCAGGGCTTGCGGCTCGGGCGGCGCGAACTGGCGCGCCTCGTGCTGATCCTCCGGATTCTCGATGAAATCCGCCGGCACCAGCCACGGCGTCTCGCCGGGCGCGAGTACCTTGTCCGGCTTGGGTGGAATCTCCCCGGTCCGCACCAGGGGCTCCAGCGTACCCCGCCAGAAATCCTTCACGGGCTCGCGCAACTGATCCTGAAAGAACAGCACACCGCCATACACAAAGATCGCGATCGCGACAAAACGCCCAAAGCGATTACGGGACTTGTGGCGCCGATCGCCATCACGCCTGGGATACTGCTCCTGTCTGTCCATCGACTACATCTCGAAACCGGCTTTTTTGTACCATTCGGCGGCTTTCTCCGCATCCTGTTCGACGCCATTGCCTTCCTGATACATCATGCCGATCGTGGTCATCGCGCCCTGCAGGCCCTGGTCCGCCGCCTTGCCAAACCACTCCAGCGCCTTTTGCGGATTCTTCTCGACACACTCGCCTTCCAGGTACATGAATGCCAGGCCATGCTGCGCCAGGCCGAGCCCGGCTTCCGCCGCGCCTTTCATGTACTTGTAGGCGAGCAGCTCGTTGGCCACCATGCCGAGACCGTTCTGCGCCATGATCGCCATGCGATACATCGCTTCGGGGTCGCCCTGTTCCGCCAACGGGCCAAGCAGGCCACCGGCCTGGGAGAAACTGCGGGATTCAAACGCGGCGATGCCGCTGCTCAGATCCAGGTTGTTGCTGTCTTCGCTCATATTTCACGCTCTGTCATCTATAGTCAGGTCTGGCGGACATTCTACGCACCATCGGCACGCGCTAAAACCTGTGCTGCCTGACGGTATAGATCAACCATAACGGGTCTGACTTTCAGACACGCTTAAACCAACGGATAGAAATAACTCCACGCCGGCAGTTGCCGGCCGATGGTATCCAACTCTCGCTCGGCGGCGCGATAGGCCGGACAATGCGCCTCGACCAACGCCCAAAAGGATGCGCCATGGTGCATATGCCGCGTATGACTCAGCTCGTGGATCAACAGATAGTCGACCAGATGCGCCGGCAACAGCAGCATGCGGGCGTTCAGGCTGATGGTGCCGCGCGACGAACAGCTCCCCCAGCGGGTCTTTTGCGTGGCGATCCGCGTGCGCGCGAACCTCAGGCCGGTCTCCCCGCTGACGCGTTGCAGCCAGGGAATCAATACCGCGCGGCCCCGCTCCAGCAACCATTGGCGCAGGCACTCCTGGGCGGCCGGCGTGGCGCGCGCATGCGGGATTCGCAACAGCCGTTCCGCCGCATCGGCGCTGAACGTCCCGGCATCCCACGCCAGCCGCCAGCGCTCATCGATGGCCGCCAGACTCACGCTATCCGGAAGAGCCGTGGCGGGGCGCTCGCGCAACTCACCGCGCTTGCGTGCCACCCAATCCAGGTTCTGCGCGACGAAACGTTCGATCGCGCGCGGGCCGACACCCCTTGGCGCGACGACTTGCAAGGCGCCGTTCGGAAACAGCTTCAGACGCAGCGAGCGCACGCGGGCATTGCGCACGACGCGGTATTCAGGCATGTTTCGCATAAGGCATTTCCGCAAGATCAGGAAAGAAACTCATGATTTCATCCACCGGGCCGTTACCCTCTCACCCAACACCCTTTCGAGGATGACCATGCGCATAGCCGAGCTATTGTTTCATGCGGCCCGTCCGGCGGCAATCTTCGCCGCCTTGTTCATCGTCCTGGTCGGCGGCGGCCCGCGTGGAAACGCCATCGCCGGGGAAGCCTCTCTGACACAGCAACGCGACCGCTTCCTGCAAGCCGAAAAGGCATTGAAGACCGGCGACAAGGCAAGCTACCGCCGCCTCAAGGCGGGACTGTCCGACTACCCCCTCTATCCCTACCTGATCTACGCCGAACACCGCCGGCGGCTCGCCAACCTGACCCCGGCCAAGCTGATACGCTTCGAGGAGGACTACCAGGACACCCCATTGCCGGCGCTGCTGCGACGCCAATGGCTGAACCTGAAGGCCGCCCGCCAACAATGGTACGACTTCCTGAAGGGCTACCAGAAAGACAACAGCATCAGCCGTCAATGCCATTACCTGAATGCACTGATCCATACCGGTCGTCGCGTCATCGCCCACCGCCAGGTGCCCGAACTGTGGCTCAGCGGCCGCAACCGGCCGAAGGCCTGCGACCCGGTATTCAACGACTGGATCGCGCACGGGAAACTGACCCCCGGGCTGCTACGCCAACGCACTCGCCTGGCAATGGCGGCGGGCTCGACGAAACTGGTGCGCCACCTGGCCAAACGCATGTCGGCGCGCGACAAGCGCTTCGCCCGGACATGGCTGAAGATGATGGCCAAACCCAGCCTGTTGCTGGACGGGAAGCAACACCTGCCACGGCACAAACTGCGCGATGTCGCCTATGCCCCGATACTGGCGAAACTGATCCGCGAGGACAGCGCCGGCGTGTTGAAGCAGTGGCCCGCGCTGACGAAACGCCTCGCCCTGCCCGCCGCCACGCGGCAACAGCTGGCGCGAAAACTCGGCTTTCGCCTGCTCTCGGACAAGCACCCCCAAGCGCTCGAATTCCTCGACCGGCTCGATCTGCCCAGCGACGATATCAAGCTGCACGAACGCCGCCTGCGCGCCGCCATCGCCACGCGTGACTGGCCCCGATTGCTGCGCTGGCTGCGGGCGCTGCCCGAGCAGGCCCGCGAAACCGAACGCTGGCGCTACTGGAGAGCACGCGCGCTGGAAGCCGTCGGCATCGAAGCGGAGGCGAAAAAGCTCTACGCCAAGGTCGCCCGGGAGCGCAGTTACTACGGCTTTCTCGCCGCCGACCGCATCGGCGCCGACTACAATCTGTTGAACAACCCGGTCGCGGTCAGCGAGGCCTCGCTGGCCGACATCGAGGACGCCCCGGCGCTGGCGCGCATGCGCGAGCTATACGCATTGAATCGCGCCACCGACGCGCGCCGCGAATGGCGCGAATTCACCGCCGACATGCCGGTCGCTCGACTTCAGGCCGCGGCGAAGCTGGCACAACATCAGGGCTGGCTGGATCGCGCGATCTTCACCCTGGCGCGCACCGGCTATTGGGACGACCTGGAACTGCGCTTTCCGC
>JALULB010000288.1 GCA_027041035.1 Sedimenticola sp.
ATTTTCTCTTTATCTGGAAGAACAACCTTACGACTCATTACTCTGGCTCCATAGAAAACCCAAGTAAAATATAGCATATATCGCGGTTAACTATAGTCACTATGCTTTTTGCCGCCGGCGATTTACAGCGTTAAGTGGCTTCAATTTAGGCGAGTTTCGATGAACTCAGTAAATCATGGAATTTTCGCCTGTCGGCCAATACTAGCAGTCAGCAATGTTGCCAAGAGTATTATGTACTATCGCGATGTACTTGGGTTCAGCGTCGGTTGGGCCTGGTCAGATGATACAAACTCTTTCTTGGAGGCCGATGACGTATCAGCACCCTCTTTTGCTCTAGTCGGTCGCGACAAAGTCCAATTTATGTTGGCTGAAACAGGTCAGGGTACTCCCGGCACATGGCTACATCTCGATGTCCAAACTGCGGAAGATGTTGATGAACTTTTTGAGGAGTGGTCGAATAGCGCGGCCAATATAATTGAGGCTCCTTGCATCCGTCCCTGGGGTATGTATGAGATGAGAATCCAAGATCCGGACCGGCACGTATTCCGCGTATCGTCACCCCCGAAAGAGGCCACTTAACAAGAGCATGCAGACCGACCTCCAAAAGGCTACGCCTTTTGTCGGCGGCGGATGCGAAGCATTATGTGTAAAACAAAACATGGGAAAGACTAAAAATGGTGTTGGAATGGAATTGAGGCGTTGTGAAGAGGACCTATGGCGACCGGAAACCCGATTTGACCGGGAGCTTATGGAAAAAGTATTAGCAGATGATTTCTTCGAAATTGGGCAGTCGGGTCGAATATGGAGTCGCGAAGAGTTGTTGAACACAATCGGTGTTGAGATCAATGCAGTTATTCCACTTGAAAATTTCGCTATTAGAAAGCTTGCGAAAGATATCTACCAAGTAACGTATAACAGTCATGTGGAATACGATGGAGTTATCAGACATGGAAGGAGGAGTTCAATCTGGATGCGTTCACCATCAAGGTGGAAGTTGCTGTTTCATCAAGGAACGCCATATGAAATTAACGCATAACGAATAAGGTTAGAACGTGCATCGGACGAAAGGATGCGCGGTGAAAGGGTTGGGCAAACACACCGAGTGACCCATTGACATGACTAAATTCTTGTATCGTACGCATCTGACATATACACCACTGCTATTGCCACTGATACTCCTCCCACTGCTGGGAGAGTTGGTATGGCGCAACTATGACCCCGCTTTCTTCACCCAGAAAAAGGAGGTGTTTCTTGGTGTCAATATCATATACATCGTTATAGTCCGGTTAGCACTGCTGGATGTTATGTTGTTTCTCTTCAGCCGATCCAGACACTCACTACATATCAACCTGATCCGTATTGTGGCTCTCTACCTTGAGATAACCGTCATAACCATCCTCTACTTTGCTCTACTCTTTTATATCTTCGATATCTCAACATTGTTCCACTATTCGGTAAACCTGGCACCAGCGCGGATGGAGGTATTCCGCGAGCATGATTTTCTCACGGCGTTCTACATCTCCGCTGTTTCTTTTACCACTCTGGGCACCGGCGATTGGGTGCCACAGACGCTGAACGCCATGATGGCGGTATCGGTCGAGGTCATCCTTGGGGTCGTGCAGGGCGGGGTCTTCATGGCCATCATGATCTACGCGCATCAGAACAAAGAAGCCTTGTCACCACTTCCCGATGAGGTTCTGATGGAGCCTGATCTGCTGCCATAGGAGGCTGTTGGATTCAGGGAATCGTAGCGAGGCAGTGTAGAATCGAAGCGAGTTTTTCGATCTTTCAAGGCGGTACTTGATGACACTTACCCATGCGATGCACGCAGGGAGCAAAAAAATCCCGCTTCGGCGGGATTTCAAGATTCGTTGATCGGATAACTCAGATCATGAACGCCCACATCAGAACGGCCAGCGTGATGATGGAAAGCGCGCCGATCGCGATCGTCGTGCAATAGGCGCATGCGCTGAAAAAACGGTGCTTCGTTTCGGTCATGGTAAATCCTCCTGGCTTGCGGTAAATATTTGACTTTTCTAATATTCTATGATCGCCCAAGGGCTAACCGCGTTTGTAGCAAAAATCCGCTGGGTCCGCAAGGGAAACAAAAGCATCAAGCCAGCAACGACGCTCCGCTGATCGCTCATTTGCCCTCGCCCAGCAAGCGGTTGACCGCTTCCAGATCCTGTTCCGACAAGGTGCCGGCGGCCTGTTTCAGGCGCAGGGTGTTGACGATGTAGTCGTAGCGCGCCTTGGAGTAGTCGCGATTCGCCTGGAACAGGCGACGCTGGCTGATCAGCACATCGACCGAGGTACGCGTGCCGACGTTGAAGCCGGCCTCGGTGGCGTCCAGCGCGCTCTGCGCCGAAACCGTGCCGGCCTTCAACGCGAGTACGCTGCTGATGCTCGACAACACGCCGCGATAGGCATCGCGCACGCCACGAGTGGTGCCGCGCATGGCCTTCTCCAGACCATCCTTCGCCGCCTGGTACTGCGCCGCCGCCTGGCGCGTCGCGGCGGCCACGCCGCCTCCGGTGTACAGCGGCACGGCCAGTTGCACGCCCAGGCTGGCGGAATCGGTATCGGAGCCGGCATCGCTATCGCTGCGATCCAGCCCGAGCTGGCCGACCAGATCGACGGTCGGGTAGTACCCGGCGCGCTTCACCTCGACGTTCTCGCGCGCGGCGAACATCTTGTTGCGTGTCGAGATCACGCTCGGATTCTGTTCCAGCGCGGTATCCTTCCAGGCGTCGATGTTCTCCGGCTCGGGTTTTACCAGCGCGATGCGTTTCTTCAACGATGCCAACTCGTCATCACTGAGGTCGCCGACGATCTCGCGCAGCGCCTCATGGGCGTTGTCCAACGCGTTCTCGGCGGCGATGACCGCCGCGACCGAGGCGTCAAAGCCCGCCTGTGCCTCATGCACGTCGGTGATCGCGATCAGACCGACATCGAAACGCTGCTGGGCCTGCTCCAGCTGGCGCTTGTTCGCCTGTTTCTCGGCGCGCGAGAAAACCAGCGTGTCGCGCGCGTTCAGCACGTTGAAATACGCCTGGGCGACACGGATGATCAGATCCTGGCGGGCGGTTACGTAGTCGGCCTCGGCACTGGCCACCTGATAGTCAGCGGCCGCCAATTGCGCCCAGAACTCCTTGTTGTACAGCGTCTGCTTCAGGTTCAACGACAGGTTGTACTTGCCGAAGGTTTCATCGCGATTCCCAAAAAAGCTGCTTTTCGAGCTGGAGCTGATCAGGTTCGCGTTGCCGCTGAGATTGACGCCGGGCAGCAGCCGCGAACGCGCCAGCGGTTTGTTCTCCAGGGCCGCGTCGCGGGTCGCCTTGGCGATATGGATCTGCGGGTCGTTGGCGGTCGCGAGCTGGTAGGCGCCGAGCAGATCGATCGCCTGGGTCGCCGGCGCCAGCGCCAAGCCGAACGGCAAGACCCATGCCAGTAGTGTTCTTTTCATGCGTTTATCCTCTAGTGGACAGACCTGATGAGCTTATATATACAGTTTATCACCGTATATTAGTTTTTTCTAATGTTCTTTTGGCATCGGCCCGGCGAGCAGCGCCGGGTCGACCCGCTGCTTCAGCCAGTTCATGCGCCAGTCCAGGTGCGGCCCGGTGGCGCGACCGGTGGCGCCAAGCTCACCGATGACATCGCCCTGTTCGACCCGCTGGCCAACCTTCACCAGCACCTTGCGCATATGCAGAAACGATGACGACAGGCCGTATCCATGGTCGACGATCACCGTGCCGCCGGAGTAGAACATGTCCGGCTCCGCCAGGGTCACGATGCCGGGTGCCGGCGCGTGCACCGGAGTGCCCACCGGGCGCGCGACATCCACGCCGTAATGCGGTCTCTTCGGCTTGCCGTTGAGAATGCGCTGACTGCCGTACACGCCGGTTATCGGCCCGATCACCGGCCAGTTGAAGCCGTGGGTGAAATCCAGTCGCTCGTCGACCCGCGCGCGCGCCTTCTTCACCTTCTCGATATCGCGGCGGATATGCGCCAGGTCCTTCTTGCTACGCGGCGTGACCTTGCGTGGCGGCAGGCCGTCGATGCGTTGGATGCGGTATTTGCGCCGTTCGACGCGCAGCTCACGCTGCTCGCCACGGCCATCGGGATAACGGATCGCGAGACGATGGCGTGGCTTCGCATCCCGGCCGAAGCCGATGACGAATCGCCCGTCCGGCGATACCTTCACCGGCTGGCCATCCAGGCGCAGCGTGCTGCCCGGCTCGGTATGGCCGAACAGCACGCCGCCTTGGGTCAGGTGACCTTCCAGCCGCGTGCCGGCAAGCGCGTGGCCGCACAGCAACACAATCGGAAGAATTAAAAGCTGACGAAAACGTCTTCGTGAAACAACGGAGTTCAACATGGACCGGATTACTTAAATGGATACCGGGCCAGTATGACATAATCGCTTTCTTTGATTAAGCGAGTCCGACGGACGCCATGCCCGAACGCGTTCCCAGCCTGCCCGATATCGACGCCCCGCCCCGCTACACCTGGCGACACCTGGTCACGATGGTGACGCGCTTTCGCGCCGAGCTGATCAAGGCGAACCTGATCGCGATCCTCGGCGCGCTGGTCAGCGTGCCGGTGCCGCTGCTGATTCCGCTGCTGGTTGACGAGGTGTTGCTGAACAAGCCCGGCAAGGCCGTCGCGCTGATGAACGACCTCTTCCCGCCGGCGTGGCACGGGCCGGTGCTGTATATCCTCGCGGTGCTCGCGCTGACCCTGCTGCTGCGCCTCGCTGGATTGATTCTCGGCGTGTGGCAGACCAAGCAGTTCACCTGCATCGCGAAGCAGGTCATCTTCCGCATGCGCAAGCGCCTGCTGGAACGCCTCGAACGGGTGTCGATGAAGGAATACGAAACCCTCGGCTCCGGCAAGGTGGCCTCGCATCTGGTCACCGACCTGGACGCCATCGACACCTTCGTCAGCGTCTCGACCAGCAAGTTTCTCGTCGCGGTGCTGAGCATCGTCGGCACCGCCGCGGTACTGCTGTGGATGCATTGGCAACTGGCCCTGTTCATCCTGCTGCTGAACCCGTTCGTGATCTACCTGACCACCCGTTTCGGGCGCAAGGTCAAGCAGTTGAAACGCCGCGAGAACAGCGCCTACCAACTGTTTCAGGAATCCTTGCAGGAAACGCTGGAAGCCATCCAGCAGATTCGCGCGGCGAATCGCGAGAAACATTATATCGGTCGCATCGTCGAGCAGGCCGGCGAGATCCGCCAACATTCGGCGAACTTCGCCTGGAAGAGCGACGCGGCGGCGCGGCTGTCGTTCGTGGTGTTTCTGTTCGGCTTCGATATCTTTCGCGCCACCAGCATGTTCATGGTGCTGTACAGCGGCCTGACCATCGGCGAGATGCTCGCGGTCTACGCCTATCTCTGGTACATGATGTCGCCGGTGCAGGAGGTGCTCGGCGTGCAATACGCCTGGCACGCCGCCCAGGCCGCGCTGGAACGCATCAACCGGCTGCTGGAGATCGAGCTGGAGCCGGTCTATCCGCACAAGGTCGATCCGTTCCTCGGGAAACGCACGGTGAGCGTCCGCCTGGACGATGTCAGCTTCAGCTACGACGGTCGCCATGCCGTATTGAAGCAGCTTTCGCTGAACATCCCGGCCGGCCAGAAGGTCGCCTTCGTCGGCGCCAGCGGCGGCGGTAAGACAACCCTGGTGAACGTGATTCTCGGCCTGTACGTACCCGACCAGGGCGAGATCTGTTTCGACGACGTGCCGGTCGGCCAGATCGGACTGGACGTGGTACGCGAACACGTCGCCACCGTGCTACAGCATCCGGCGTTGTTCAACGACAGCGTGCGCATGAACCTGAGCATGGGGCGCGAGATGCCGGACGAAGCCCTGTGGCAGGCGCTTGAGATCGCGCAGTTGAAGACCGACATCGAAGCCCTGCCCGAGCGGCTGGACACCCGCCTCGGGCGCAATGGCGTGCGCCTGTCCGGTGGTCAACGCCAGCGTCTCGCCGTGGCGCGCATGATCCTCGCCGACCCGGCCGTGGTGATACTCGACGAAGCCACCTCGGCGCTGGACACCAGCACTGAGGCGCGCCTGCACCGGGCGCTCGCCGAGTTCCTCGCCGAACGCACCACCATCATCATCGCGCACCGCCTCAGCGCGGTGCGTCAGGCCGATCGCGTGCTGGTGTTCGAGGACGGGCATATCGTCGAGGACGGCCGGCACGACGAGCTGATCGGCAACGACGGCCTGTACGCCAGCCTGTACCGCAAGCCATGAACTCCGACCCGACCTTCCAGCCCGCCTGGTGGCTGCCCGGCGGCCACGCCCAGACCCTGTGGCCGGTGCTGTTTCGCCGGCGGCGTCCGCTGACGCTGCGTCGCGAGCGGGTCGAACTGCCGGACGGCGACGAATTGGAGCTGGCCCACCTGGTCGACAAGCGCGGCCCGCGCGTGCTGATCCTGCACGGCCTGGAAGGCTCGTTGCATTCACATTACGCGAACGGCCTGCTACACGCCCTGGGCCGAGCCGGCTTCAACGCCACCTTCATGTTCTTTCGCGGCTGCAACGGTCGCCCCAACCGCCTGCCACGCAGCTACCACTCGGGCGACACCGGCGACATCCGCTTCATCATCGGACACCTGGGCGACAGCGACCGACCGGTATCGGCCGCGGTCGGCTATTCGCTCGGCGGCAACGCCTTGCTGAAGTTTCTCGGCGAGGAAGGCAGCCGCTGCCAACTGCAAGCCGCCGCGGCGGTATCGGTGCCCTACCGGCTCGATGAAGCCGCCGATCGCCTGAACAAGGGGCTGTCGCGCATCTACCAGGCCCACCTGCTCGCCAGCCTGCGACGCAACTACAAACGCAAGTTCGCGCGCATGCCCTCGCCGCTCGCGGTGGACGTGGACAAGCTGAAGACGTTTTGGGCCTTCGACGACCAGGTCACCGCGCCGCTGCACGGCTTCAAGGGCGCCGAGGATTACTATCGACGTTCCAGCAGCCGCCAGTTCCTCGCCGACATCGGCATCCCGACCCTGCTGCTGCACGCGCATGACGACCCGTTCATGTACCCACGCACGCCACCGACCGAAAAAGAGCTGTCGGCCGATACCCGGCTGGAGCTCTCCCGGCATGGCGGGCATGTCGGCTTCGTTGGCGGCGGCTGCGCGCCTCGCGGCGGCTATTTCGTGGAATGCCGGATCGTGGAATACCTGCGCGCTAGGATCTGGCCAGACCCGACGACCTGACACGCATGCCCGCCGACACCACCTACCAACTGCACATCCTTATCCGCAAGCCGATCACCGTCCGCGTCGGCGCGCTCGGCCCGCGGCATTTTCCGGCGGGACACTATATCTACACCGGCAGCGCGAAACGCAACATGGCGGCGCGCATCGCGCGGCATCTGCGCAAAAACAAAACACCGCGTTGGCACATCGACTACCTGACCCGGCATGCCGATGTCTCCATCGTCGAGGTGACGCGCTCCAGCCGGGCGGAATGCGAGTGGCATCAAAGCATGCGCGGACAGGTCATCGTGCCGGGCTTCGGCTCCAGCGATTGCCGCGCCGGCTGCGGCGCGCACCTGTATCTTATACTTCCCGCTAACCGAAGTACGTTCGATCCTTAATGCGTTACCTTCAAACCCAGACCGATTGAACATGCGCTTGGCGCGAAAAAAAGGACGATGAAAGATACTCGGTGAGCTGGTGGAACCGCTGCGCTTGTTCCACCCTACGATGTTGGTGAATTCTGTCTGTATGGCGGTGTGCGGTTATTTCGCTTTGGGGTGGGCAAATTGCTTTTTTCCTGCGATGTTGGCCATTGGGTATGGTGGAACAAGCGCAGCGGTTCCACCAATTGCTCTTGACGTAAAATGACGTAAAAAGTGGGAGGAACCCTGCATGAGTGACTACCGACGCGCTATCGTCCCTGGCGGATGTCTCTTCTTCACCCTGGTGACTCATGGCAGGCAACGACTGTTCCTTGATGAACAGAACGTAGACCGTTTGCGCGAAGGGTTTCGGCATACGATGCAGAAACACCCTTTCCAGATCGATGCAATCGTCATCCTGCACGATCATCTGCATACGCT
>JALULB010000289.1 GCA_027041035.1 Sedimenticola sp.
ATCTTCGCCAGGCGCGCCAGGGTGTCGTCCAGGTCCGGCACGCGCTCGGGGATGATCTCCAGGCTGAACGACGGCAGGTTGTGCGCCAGGATGACACCGTTGCGATCACGGATCAGGCCGCGGGTCGGCGTTACCGGGATCAGCTTCAGGCGGTTTTCCCTTGATTCGGTGATGTACTGGTCATGCTGGATGACCTGCAACCACACCAGTCGCGCGACCACCACCAGTAACAGCGCGATGACCAGCGTAGCGGCGACGAGCGCGCGATTCACGAAGATACGCTGCTCGCGAAAGGCATCCTTGATGGCTTGGCGCATGGCGACTGCTCTGTGTCCGTCCGCTTCAGCCGACGCGAAAGCGTCGTCTGAGGTCGCGCAGGATGATGTATATCCATGGCCACAGCAGCGCGCCGACGAGGGCGCCTCCCCAGTACATTGGCGGTGCCGGGTGGTCCGAGGTGATGGCGACTATCCACAGCGACAACAGCTTCTCGATGGAGAGCAGCACGAATAGCGTCAACATCTGCTGATAGCGCGGCATCACGCGGATACGCCGGTGCAGGGTGGTGGCGATGAAGGCGATGATTGCCAGGCTCAGCGCATGCTGCCCGAGCAATGTGCCGGTGAGCACGTCGACCATCAGGCCGAGCAGCCAGGCACTCAACACGCCGATGTGCTCGGGCAGTGCGATGCACCAGTAGACCAGCACCAGGGTATACCACTGTGGTCGGAAGGCACGCGCCCATTCCGGCAGCGGCAGTATGCTCAGCAGCAATGCCACGCCAAAGCTGACGAGTATGATCAGGCGCCCATGCTTCATTGCGCGGCGTCCCCGGGCGCGCCGGTGTCTTCTTCGCCGCCTGCCAGCTTCTGTTCGTAGGACCACACCAGCAGAACCTCGTGCACCCGGTCCAGGTGCGCCAGGGGCCGGGCGGTTATCCGCGCGAAGGGCTCGCCGGGCTGGTGTTCCACCGAGACCACCTCGGCGACCGGGTAACCGGGTGGAAAATGGCCGCCGAGTCCGGATGTCACCAGTTTGTCGCCGACCTGGATATCGGCGTTGTTCGGCAGATGTGGGATCTTCAACTGGTCGATAATGCCGGTTCCCATCGCGATGCCGCGCAGCCCGTTGCGCAATACCTGTATCGGTAGCGCATGACTGCTGTCGGTGATCAGCACGACGATCGCGTTCAACGCGTTCACCTGCGTGACCTGCCCCATGACCGCGTCCGCGTCCAGCACGGGTTGCCCGGAGAAGACCCGCGAGTGGCGACCCTTGTTGATCAGGATCTGCTGCTTGAAGGGGTCCAGGTCGACGCCGACGAGTTCGGCGATCAGCACCCGGTCGCCGATCTTGTAGGAGGAGTCGAGCAGATCGCGGAGGCGCATGTTCTCGGCCTGTAACGCCTCGAACTGTTGTAAACGTGCCTTCAGCTTGAGGTTGCCCTGGTGCAGCGTGTGGTTTTCATCCAACAGGCTGGCGCGCGAAGCCAGCGTGTCCGAGAACCAGTTGCTGGCGCGGGTCGGCAGGTCGGCGAGTGTCTGAATCGGCAGCATCAGCATGCTCAACGCGGCGCGGAAGCGTTGCAACTGGTGGTTGTTGTGATCGGCGATCATCAACGCGGTCGACAACAGCAAGGCAATCGCCAGGCGCGCGCTGGCGGAGGCTCCGCGGGTGAATATCGGTTTTATGGCGGCGGTCCCCGTGCCGGATCAGGCCGGAAGCGGCTCAGGATTCGGCGGTGAACAGGTCCACGCCGCGCTCATCGAGCATCTCCAGCGCGCGACCGCCGCCGCGCGCGACACAGGTCAGCGGATCCTCCGCGATGACCACCGGCAGGCCGGTCTCTTCCTCGATCAGGCGATCCAGGTCACGCAGCAGCGCGCCGCCGCCGGTCAACACGATGCCGCGTTCGGCGACATCCGCGCCGAGTTCCGGTGGTGTCTGCTCCAGTGCGGTCTTCACCGCGCCGACGATGCCGGACAGCGGTTCTTGCAGGGATTCCAGGATCTCGTTGCTGTTCAGCGTGAAGCTGCGCGGGATGCCTTCCGCCAGGTTACGCCCCTTGACCTCGATCTCGCGCACCATGTCGCCGGGATAGGCCGAGCCGAGTTCGTGCTTCACCCGTTCGGCGGTGGATTCGCCGATCAGCGTGCCGTAATTGCGGCGCACGTAGTTGATGATGGCTTCGTCGAAGCGGTCGCCACCGACGCGCACCGAGTTGGAATAGACGATGCCGTTCAGCGAGATCACCGCCACCTCCGAGGTGCCGCCACCGATGTCCAGTACCATCGAGCCGCAGGGCTCGTCCACCGGCAGCCCGGCGCCGATCGCCGCCGACATCGGTTCCTCGATCAGATACACGTCGCGAGCACCGGCGCCGGCGGCGGATTCCTTGATCGCGCGGCGTTCCACCTGGGTGGAACCGCAGGGCACGCAGATCAGCA
>JALULB010000290.1 GCA_027041035.1 Sedimenticola sp.
CGGTCAGGACGATCGCCGGGTAGCTGTCGGCCAGCTCTTCGAGGTGGTCCAGGCTGTTACCGTCGGGCAGACGCACGTCCATCACGATCAGCGCCGGTTCATGCTTGCTCAACCATTCGTGGGCTTCGCGCCAGCTGTCCGCGCCAATGGTCTCGTAGCCCTGGTTGGCGATATGCCCGACGATCAGGCCGCGCAGTACGACGTCGTCCTCGATGACCAGAATCTGTTTGCTCATGTTGGGCTCTCCTCCCCGCTGTTGCCGGCATCCGGCAGCGTGATGATGAAGCTGGCGCCTTCGCCGGGGGTGCTGTCGACCCGGATGGCGCCATTATGGTTTTCGATGATGGTGTGCGAAATCGACAGCCCGAGGCCGGTGCCGTGTGACTCGTCGGCGCGCTTGCTGAAGAAGGGATCGAAGATGTGTTCCTGATCCTCGCTGGATATGCCCACGCCGGTATCGCTGAACGCGATCGTTACCTTGCCGTCATCTCGATCGGCGCGGATATGTAAGGCGCCGCCGTCGGGCATGGCATGAAAGGCATTCTGCGCGAGATTCAATGCCACCATGCGCAGTTCGCTGTCGATACCCAGTACGCGCAGCGGTTCGTCCGGGTAGTTTTCCTGGATGCGGATATCCCGCGCTTCGGCGTCCCAGCGCAGCAGGCTGATGGTGTCCGACAACACCTCGCGCACATCGACCAGGGTTTTCTCGCTCTCTGGCAGCATGCCGAGGCGCAGCAGCCGCTCGGTGACCTTGATGCATTTGTCGATCTCGCCATCCACCAGGCCGAGGTAGTCATGCACCGTGTCCGGGCAGCCCTCGCTGTGTTTCATCAACTGGTTCGCGCCATCCAGCGCCAGGCGTATCGAGGCCAGTGGATTATGGATCTCGTGGGCGACGCCGGTCGCCAGCTTGCCGAGTTCGGAAAGCCGTTGCTCCTGGGAATACTTGACCTCCTGTCCGAGATCGCGAATCGACTCGACGATCAGTCGGCGCGGCTCGCCATCGATCACTGCCTGCATCGGCGCGGCGTAGATCTCGACATCCAATACCGTGCCGTCGGTGCGTTGGTGATGGTGCAATACCTTCAAGGGTTGTCCCGTTTTGCGAATCTCGTGCACCGGACAGGTCAACAACGTCGGCGGGCAGGGGGTGTCGCGGTCATGCGCCATCTGGTGGCAACTCAGGCCGACCCCAGTGGTACCGTCCAGCGCGAGCTGCTCCCGATAGCTGCGGTTCGTCGCGACGATACGGAAATCTTCGTCGATGATGCACACGCCATCCGGGATGGCATCGAGCAGCGCCTGCATGAACTGCTGCTGATCCTCCAGGGCCTGGATCTTGTGCTGGAGCTTCTCCGCCATGAAGTTGAACGCGGCGCCGAGTTGCGCGAGTTCGTCCCGGCCCTCTATTCGCACCCGGCTGGACAGGTCGCCCTGTGTCAGCTCGGCGCTGGCCTCGACGAGATGATCGACCGGTCGGGCGATGAAGCGATGGATGAACCACCAGCCGCCGACCAGGTTGACAAGCACGATAATCGCGCCGGCCCCCATCAGCATCAGGGTCGTGCGGCGTACCTTGCTGACCAATGGGGCAGCGTCGTAGTCGACGTACAGGATGCCGTTCACCGGCCGGGATTCGACCGATCCATGGCATTTCGTGCAAGGGAAGTGGTTGTGTACCGGATTGATGCTGCGCAGCACCTCGCCGTGTTGTTCGTCCTCCAGCAGCCGGGTTTCCGGTTGCAGGCCGGAAAACGGCACGGCCAGCTCCTCGCCGACCTGCTCCGGGTTGCTGGAGAAGCGGATCTGGCCATCCGGGTTGGTGATGAACACTGAAACGATGCCGTCCTGCTGGCCAAGCTTCAAAACCATCTCGCGCAAGCCCGGCAGATCACGCTTCAACATCGCATTCTCCAGCGAGGTCTGCAACAGATGGTTGACCTGGGCGGCCGTATGCGCGCGTTCGTTGGTGAGCTCGGCGTGATACAACGGGATATACAACAGCAGAAAGATCAGCGAGCTGATCAGCAGTCCCGCTGCCGTGCCGAGCAGAAACTTACGGTTCAGACTCGTTGAAATCCAGTTTTTGAAGACGCGCAAACCCGTCATCACAAGACCTCCCCGGTGCTGTCGCGTGACAGTAGTTTTCATTTTATAGCCCACTGCCGACAATTATTCTGACAAATTGTCAGGTGAATCCGCATTCTGGGTTCTCTATCCGCGAGGGGGTCGTCGCCAACATATATCCGTTTCTGAAAAACCAATCGTAATCAGTGAGATGGACAAGCTGGCGTGACTTTTGCTTTTATGGTTTTATCCAGGTTAAAAGTTCATCGGGGCGACGTAATCAGGCAGAAAATTCGACCTGGGGCGTCGATACTCGTTGAATCGGCAACAATAATCATGATGAGGAGCAAAGCATATG
>JALULB010000291.1:0-6733 GCA_027041035.1 Sedimenticola sp.
CAGTTCGAGCTGGCGCAGGTAGGCGGGACTCACGTCACCGGTGATGTATTCTCCACTGAACACCGAGGTATCGAAGCACTGGATGCAGGTCTTGCCCTTCTTCTGCACCGCGCGGATCAGGTCGTCGAGATCCTGATAGATCAGTTTGTCCGCGCCGATCAACTCGCGCACCTCATCCTCGCTGCGCCCGTGCGCCACCAGCTCGGTGGCCGCCGGCATGTCGATTCCATAGACGTTCGGATAGCGCACGGGCGGCGCCGCCGAGGCGAAATACACCTTGTTCGCGCCGACATCCCGCGCCATCTGCACGATCTGTTTCGAGGTCGTGCCGCGCACGATGGAATCGTCCACCAGCAGCACGTTCTTGCCGCGAAACTCCAGATTGATCGCGTTCAGTTTCTGGCGTACCGACTTCTTGCGCGCGGTCTGTCCGGGCATGATGAAGGTCCGGCCGATGTAACGGTTCTTGATGAAACCCTCGGTGTAGGCGACCCCGAGCTCGTCCGCCAGCGCCAGCGCGGCGGTTCGCGACGTGTCCGGAATCGGAATCACCACATCGATGTCGTGATCCGGCCATTCGCGCAGAATCTTGCGCGCGAGGCGCTTGCCCATGCGCGAGCGCGCCTTGTGCACGAAGATATCGTCGATGACAGAATCCGGCCGCGCGAAATAGACGAATTCAAAGATGCACGGCGACAACACCGGGTTCGCCGCGCACTGCATCGTATGCAACTGGCCCCGCATATCGATATACACGGCCTCGCCGGGGCGCAGGGAACGCTCCAGGGTATAGCCCAGGGTATCCAGCGCGACGCTTTCCGAGGCAATCATGTATTCGCGGCCGTTATCGGTCTCGCGCGAGCCGAACACCACCGGCCGGATGCCATGCGGATCGCGAAAACCCACCACGCCGTAGCCGATGATCATCGCCACGGCCGCGTAACCGCCCTTGCAGCGCTTGTGCACGCCGGCGACCGCCTGAAAGACCTCGCGCTCGGTCAACTGAAGTTTGTCCTGCGCGGCGAGCTCGTGCGCGAAGATATTCAGTAACACCTCGGAATCCGAGCTGGTGTTGATATGCCGGCGGTCTTCGAGGAAGAGATCCTGCTTCAGCTCGTCGACGTTGGTCAGATTGCCGTTGTGCGCGAGCGTGATGCCATAGGGCGAATTGACGTAGAACGGCTGCGCCTCGGCGGAAGACGAGCAGCCCGCCGTCGGGTAACGCACATGGCCGATACCCATGTTGCCGCGCAGCCGGAGCATATGCCGGGTCTGGAAGACATCGCTCGCCAGACCGTTGTCCTTGCGCAGGTGCAGCACATTGTCTTCGCAGGTGACGATGCCGGCGGCATCCTGACCGCGGTGCTGCAACACCAGCAAGGCGTCGTACAGCGACTGGTTTACCGCGCTTCTACCATAGATCGCGACGATTCCACACATAGGCCTATGATTCCGAAGAGTCCGATGGAAAGGAAAACCGGCTCGCCACGTCCTCGGGCAGAAAACCGCGCATCACCTTCGCGGCCTGCTCAAAATACGGCAACAACTGTGAACCCCGCCACCAGGAATCCCGGGGCATCGGCGTCAAGCCCGCCAGCAACACGATGATCGCGACCAGCAGGGCGCCGCGCGCCGCGCCGAAGAACAGACCGATGAAACGGTCGGTCACGTTCAGGCCGGTCTTGTCGACGATCAGGCTGAGCAGATGCACGATCACCCCGCCGATCAGCAGCGCGCCGAGCCAGATCAGCACAAAAGCGATGCCGGTACGCAGCGACGGCTCTTCAATCCATCCTGGAAGCATCGGCTCCAACTCATTGAAATAGCGCCATGCCAGCCAGATCGAGGCGATCCATACGGCCAGTGAAAGCGCCTCGCGCACAAAGCCGCGGAACAGGCTGATCACCGCGGAAACAGCAATCACGCCGAGGATGGCGTAGTCGATCCCGGTCACGGAAACTTCCTATGTAGAATCCAAGAGCGTGAATTTTAGCCTGAAACCCCTTCAGGGCACAGAATTTTCTCTAGCGTCCCACCGACTCGGAACTATAATCCCCGTGTATGCCGGCTTACAACTTGGAGAAAGAGCGTGGAACCGCTGAACAAGAAACGGAAGATAGAAAAAACCGACAACGGCTATCTGTTGAACGCCCTGCCCGACGTGCCCGATCTGCGCGACTGGCCCTACGAACCCACGCTGCACCAGCTACACCGCTTCCTGAAGGCGCCCACCAAACTGACGATTCTGGATCAGAAGAACGACGGCGCCTGCACCGGCTTCGGCCTGGCCGCGATCATCAATCTGTTCAACCAGCAACGCGGCATCAAGACCCGCGTCAGCCCGCGCATGCTGTATGAAATGGCCAAGCGGCACGACGAATGGCCCGGCGAGGGCTATTCCGGTTCCAGTTGTCGTGGTGCGATCAAGGGCTGGTACAACATGGGGGTATGCAGCGAATCCAAGTGGCCGTATGTGCCGAACAAGCCCGGCGACCTGAGTGTCGAACGCGCCAAGGACGCGCGCAAGAACACCATCGGCGCCTACTACCGCATCCAGCCGCGCATCGCCGACTTCCACGCCGCGCTGAACGAGACCGGCATGATCTACTGCTCCGCGCACACCCATCGAGGCTGGATGCGCCCGAGCAAGCTCAACGGCGTCATCCCGCATGAGAAAACCCGCATGGGCGGCCACGCCTTCGCCATCGTCGGCTACACCAGCAAGGGCTTCTGGATTCAGAACTCCTGGAGCCGCCGCTGGGGCAAGCAGGGACTTGGCCTGTGGCAATACGAGGACTGGCTGGAGAACCTGATGGACGCCTGGGTGTTCAGCCTGGCGCTGCCGACCCCGCAGATCTGGCATCTGCCGCCCAACCAGGAACAGAACCGCTCCGGCCTGTCACTGCAAGCCAGTCCGCCGCGCAGCGAGATCGCCGGGCATTTCATCCATGTCGACGACGGCAGGTTCCACACCCAGGGCCGCTACTGGAGCACCGCCGAGGACGTGCGCACCACGGCGAAGAACCTCGTCAAGAACCACAAGGACTACGACCACCTGCTGCTGTACGCGCATGGCGGGCTGAACTCGCCGAAGGATTCGGCGCGGCGCATCGCGGCGATGGTCGAAACCTTCAAGGACAACCGCATCTACCCCTACCACTTCATGTACGACACCGGCATCATGGAGGAGTTGAAGGACATCGTCCTGCGCCGCCAATCCTCCGCCGAGGAACGCGCCGCCGGCTTCAGCGACTGGACCGACCGCCTCATCGAATGGACGACGCGCATCCCCGGCCGCGCCCTGTGGCGGGAGATGAAATCCGGCGCCCGGCTGCCCTTCGAGGCGGACAACGCCGGCACGCAAACGCTGGCGACCTTCGTCAAGGAGTTCGAACGGCGCAAGTCGAACCGCATGAAGATCCACCTGGTCGGCCACAGCACCGGCGGCGTGCTGATCGCCTGGTTGCTCGGCGCGCTGCGCCAGATCGCGCCGGAACTGCGCATCGCCAGCTGTACCCTGCTCGCGCCGGCCTGCACCCTCGACCTGTTTCGCGACCACTACCTGCCGGCTCTCGGCGAGGACGGCTTCGGCATCGACCGGATGCAGGTACTCGCCTTGAACGACGAACTGGAACGCAAGGACCAGGTCGCCGGCATCTATCGCAAATCACTGCTCTACCTGGTATCGCAATCCTTCGAGGAAGACCTGCCGGAAGCGCTGCTCGGCATGCAGCACTTCGCCGCGCCGCTGGCAAGAGAGAAGGCCGTCCGCGCGCTGGGCAAGCGATTTCAGGTTCACTACAGCGACGGCGCGCATGGCGACATCACGCGCAGTGAAACCCACGGCGGTTTCGACAACGACCCGTTCACGATGAATCACGTACTGGAAACCATCCTCGGCGACGCGCCCAAGCACCCGTTCGACAAGAAGAAGCTGGCCTATTGATGCCCGGATTGATCTATGTCCACGACCCGATGTGCAGCTGGTGCTGGGCCTTCCGCCCGGCACTCGCCACGCTGCGCGAACGCCTGCCGAAGGCGCTCGAATTCACCTCCCTGCTCGGCGGCCTGGCGCCGGACAGCGAAACGGCAATGCCCGAGACCTTGCGAACGACCCTGCAAGCCACCTGGCGGCGCATCCAGCAACGCGTGCCGGGCACCGAATTCAACCATGCCTTCTGGACAAACTGCCAACCCCGCCGCAGCACCTGGCCCGCCTGCCGCGCGGTGATCGCCGCCGCGCGATTCGACCGCGCCGACGCAATGACCCTGGGCATCCAGCAGGCCTACTACCTGCAAGCGCGCAACCCCTCGGACGAGGACACCCTGATCGACATCGCCGCCAGCCTCGGCATCGACCGGGATGCCTTCGCCGAACGACTGCGTGCCGCGGCCACCGCCACCGAATTGCAACGCCAGATCGAGCGGACGCACGCGCTCGGCGTCAGCAGCTTCCCCGCCCTGGTGCTGGATCTCGACGGCAGCCGCTGGCCGATACCCGTCGACTACACCCGACCGGAGGCCATGCTCGACACCATCGCGGAGCTGCGGAGCTTCGGCGAGGAATGAATCGCGGGCACAGCACGCATGCTCGGTGATGGCGCGCGAATGTAAAGCCTGAAATGCGCCGACATCCTATAATAGGCGCCATGCACGGCTTGCCCAACATGAAACCAAACCCACGCGCCGCCTTCCCGCGACGAGCAAGCCAGTGGTTCGTCGCGCTGTTGCTGCTGGCCATGGTGGGCCTGCTGTTTCACCCACTGATTCACCATCACACCGATGAACAGTGTGTCATCTGTGTCCTCGGGGCGAACGCTGCTCCCCCGCCCTCAACCCACGCCATGTTGGCGCCCGCGCCGCTTGCGCGTAGCGAATACACCGTTCCCGACGCGCCGCTTCCGGCATCCAGCCCGTCGCGCTGGCACGAACCCCCTGGCCGCGCGCCACCTTCTCCGACCTCCTGAACACCTCAAGATAAGGCCGCCACGTCTCCGACGCCCCATCGGACGTCGAGTGTCGCGCGTCTGGAAATCTATTTGTTGTTCGACGCGGTATCACACCCCGTCGACCAGGGAGTCACGACCATGCACAAGCCATTCTCTATCCGAGCCGCAGCCATGCTGCCCATCGCGTTGGCGCTTTCCGCCGGGCCGGCGCACGCCGGGACGCAAGACGACATCGCCCAGATAAAGCAGATGCTCGCCACCATGAAGAAGGACTACAGTACGCGCATCCAGCAGCTTGAGAAGCGCCTTGCGAAGGCGGAACAGAAGGCGCGCAACGCCAAGTCCAAGGCCCAAGAGGCCGCCCAGGAAGCCGCCGACGCGGCAACGGCTCCAGTCGCCGCCGCGCCGCAGTCCGCGAATGCCTTCAATCCCGGCATCGGGCTGGTGATGAACGGCCGCTATCGGCATTTCTCGCGTCCCGCGAGTGAGACGGCCATCCCCGGCTTCTCGCTGGGAGAGGAAGCCAGCAAGGGCGATGAAGGGCTGTCGCTGGGCGAGTCCGAACTCGGCATCAGCGCCAACATCGACGACAAGTTCTACGGCCAGTTCACCGCCAGTTTCGTGAGCGACGGCGGTTCCGACGGCATCGAGATCGAGGAGGCCTTCATCCAGACCCTCGACCTGCCGGAGGGCCTGGGCCTCAAGGCCGGGCGCTTCCTGCCCGGCATCGGTTATCTGAACAGCATCCACACGCACGCCGACGACTTCGCCGACCGGCCGCTGCCCTACCGCGCCATGCTCAACAAGGCCTACAAGGACGATGGCCTGGAGCTGCGCTGGCTGGCGCCCACGGACCTGTTCATCGAACTGGGCGCCGACCTGCTCAGTGGCGACCACTACCCAGCGGGCGGCAGGGGGCATAACGGCATCGGCGCCTGGGCGCTCTTCGCGCACGCCGGCGGCGACTGGGACGAAAGCAACAGTTGGAAGGCCGGCCTCTCGTATCTCTCCAGCGAGGCGCGGGACCGTGAATCCGGCGACATGGACGCGCCGGACACCTTCACCGGTCACGGTCACCTGTGGATTGCCGACGCGATCTGGAAATGGGCTCCGCATGGCAATCCCTATGAACACAACCTCAAGCTTCAGGGCGAGCTGTTCCTGCGCGACGAGCACGGTGTATTCACGCCGGGCGGCGGCCTGCCCGCCGACTATTCCGCCGATCAGTCCGGCTGGTACGCCCAGGCGATCTACCAGTTCATGCCGCGCTGGCGCGTCGGCCTGCGCATCGCCGGGCTGGGGGCAGACGACCCAGGCACGGCGCTGGCGGGCAGCAGCCTGGACACACGGGGACATGATCCGCGCCACTACAGCGCCATGCTCGATTGGTCCAACAGCGAGTTCAGCCGCCTGCGCCTCCAGTACAACCACGACGCATCACGTCCCATCGCCGACGACCAGCTCATGCTGCAATACGTCGTCGCCCTCGGCGCGCACGGCGCCCACCAGTTCTAGGAAAACCCAACATGCCACATCGATACCTGCTTGTTATCGTTACCCTGAGCCTGCTTCCGCTCTGCGCCCAGGCGAGCCTCAACGTCTTCGCCTGCGAACCGGAGTGGGGCGCGCTGGCGCGGGAGATCGCCGGCGATCAGGCCAGTGTCTTCACCGCCACCACGGCCAGACAGGACCCGCACCACATTCAGGCCCGTCCATCACTGATCGCCCGCATGCGCCGCGCCGACATGCTCGCCTGCACCGGCGCGGAACTGGAGATCGGCTGG
>JALULB010000291.1:6743-8018 GCA_027041035.1 Sedimenticola sp.
GCTGCCGCTGTTGCTGCGCAAGGCGCACAACGGCAAGGTCCAACCCGGTCGGCCAGGCCATTTCCTCGCCGCCAACCAGGTGCGGCTGCTGGAGCGCCCGACGCGCCTCGACCGCGCGGAAGGCGACATCCACGCCCAGGGCAACCCGCATATCCAGACCGACCCGCGCAACATCCTTCGCGTCGCCAAGGCCCTGGCGGCGCGCATGGCGGCACTCGATCCCGACAATGCGGATCACTATCAGGCGCGCTTCACGGATTTCCGCGACCGCTGGCGGCAGCCATGGCCGGGTGGCGTGAACGCGCCGCGCCACTGAAGGGGATGGCCCTCGTGGTCCACCATCGTCAGTGGCCCTACCTGGAGCGGTGGCTGGGACTCCAACAAGTGGGCGAACTGGAGCCCAAACCCGGCATTCCGCCGACGCCCGGCCATCTCGCCAAACTCAAGGCACGGCTCAAGAGCCGGCCCGTGCGGGCCATCATCCACGCCGCCTACATGGACCCGGCGCCGGCCCGCTGGCTGTTCAGACAGACGGATATTCCCGAGATCACCCTGCCCTTCACGGTGGGCGGCACGGAGCAGGCGTGGGATCTGTTCTCGCTGTTCGACGACACCCTCGACCGGCTGCTCGGTGTGGTGAAATGAACGACCTGGGCATCGACTGGCAGGCGCTGGACCCCAGCATCCTCGGCCCGGCCTTCTGCGCCGGGCTGCTGGTACTCGCGACCCATGTACCGCTGGGTCGCGAGGTGCTCAAGCGCGGCATCATCTTCATCGACCTGGCCATCGCGCAGATCGCCGGACTCGGCATGCTGACCGCCCAGATCCATGACTGGCGACTCGGCGGTTGGGGAGTGCAACTGACCGCGGCGGGCAGCGCCCTGCTCGGCGCGATGCTGCTGGGCTGGCTGGACAGCCATTGGCCCAAGGTGCAAGAGGCTTTGATCGGCATCATATTCGTGCTTGCCGCCACCGGCAGCCTGCTGTTGATCGCCCACAACCCGCATGGCGGCGAACACATCAAGGAACTGCTCTCGGGCCAGATCCTATGGGTCGGCTGGTCGCAATTGATCCCGGTCGCCGCGCTCTACGCGTTGCTGCTGGCGCTTTGGTTCGGCCTGCCCCGACTGCGCGGCGGAGCCGGCTTCTACCTCATCTTCGCGCTCGCCATCACCGCCTCGGTGCAGCTCGGTCGCCCGTAAAGCACTGTTTTACATGACATATTACATGTCACTACAGCCCTCCGGCACAGATCCGGACGTGCGCTGCTAACGC
>JALULB010000292.1:0-4448 GCA_027041035.1 Sedimenticola sp.
TATCGGCTCCATTGCATGCCCCGGCAAAGAGGCGAAGGCATTCCATGGGACGCTACTGGAGAATAACGTGGCAAAACGTCTATCAGCCGAACAGCGACGCGAAACCATCATCAAAGAGGCAAAAACGCTGTTCGCCAAGAAAGGCTTCAACGGCGTATCGGTGGACGAGATCGTGAACGCCGTGGGGGTCAGTCCCGCCGTGCTCTACAAGCACTTTCCATCGAAGGAAGCACTCTACAAGACCGCGCTACGCGAGCAAGCCAATACGCGAGAAGACTATATCCAGGCCGTCCTGGAAACCGACGGCAGTTTCGAGGCGGTGTTGCGCGCGATGACTCGGATCTTTGTCACCAGCATCGCCTGGAAACCGGACCAGTTGAAGATGGAGCTGCATAGCCTGCTGGAAGAAACCGAGATCCATCGCCAATTCTTCGACAACCATTGGAAGACCTTTCTGGATTACATCGACGGAGAGCTGCGCGAGCTTGCGGAAACAGGCGAGATCGCACCGATGGATCCCCGCATCGCGGGACTGCTGTTCCAAGGCATGATCCGTGAAGCCTTGATAAGCAAAGTGCTGGACCGGAACGATCGATTCCCGGAGCGGCGCATCGATGAAATCGCCGATGAACTGATTACGCTGTTTCTATCCGCTTGCGGTCTGAAGACAAACACGGCATAGCGCCATACCACTGACTGGAGACCGAGAATGAAACCAATGGCACACAATGCGTTTCGCGATGTTCTGCTTTACCCGAACTCGCTGCTAGCGATCCAGCCGGCGGGCGTGTCGTTTCCTGTCACCTACAAGAAATCCTGGGACGATGGTTTCGGCGCGAGAGGATGGAAGCTCGACGCCACGATCGGTGACCCGCAGATCATCGCAAGCACCCGCGAGACGGGTGAAAGAATCAACACCTCGGTGTTTGTCCACGACATTCTCGATCATTTCCTTTCCGGCTTCGGTGTCAGCGGGCACCGGAGCGAGGCGATGGCGCTGATCCAGTTATCGAAGCGTACGCAATCGGACCCGAGCCCGGACTATGGCCAGATGGTCCGGGAGGACATCATGCGCGGAAGCGTCAACGGCGAATCGTTAGCCACCTTTCTACCCGAACAGCTCGTATCGATGCTGCCAGCGGACGCGAATATGAACGATAAGGAAGCGATGTCGTTTCTTATGCATACAATCGGAGAACAGCGTCTGTGCGAGATGCTCGTCGCGCGTTTTTTCGACCTGGGCAGAACCGGAGAACAACATGCCACCGACAGCTGGTCGGCACTGGGACTGAACCCGCAAGACCGAACCGCGATGGGACTCTCGCTGCAAGAACTGCTGGAATCCATCGACCGGGAGGCAGAGGAAGTGGGAGTAGACAAACTTGAGGGAAGGATCACCCTTTCCCACAAGGATGCCACTTTCTACCCGTCCCAATAGCTGAAAGGCGACTACACTATTCTCGGACAGCTTCCCAGGGTAGCGCGTCTCGCCCCGCTCCGGTCACCCCACCAGCAGGTACAACCAGTTCTTGGCTTGCGAGCCTCTCGCGCTGTTTTCGCAGCGCAACAGCACCTGACCGGTCTCCGGATGCCTGATGCCTTGGCTGAAGCGGTTGATCGCGGCGCTTTCCAGATTATGGAAGCTGTCCGCGAGTACGATACTTTGCTCGGAGTAGATCGGGCACATCAGCTTGTAGGTCGGTTTCTCGCTCTGGTGTTCTCGGCGGCGACGCTCCAGGTTTCCGGTGATGCCGATGTAGAACTCCGAGTACTCCGGCTTGGTCGCGAACGCTTTCAGCACGCTCTCCAGGTGGCTGAGCACCGCTTCGTGATTGATGACACCCGCGGTCAAACGGTATCTTTCTTCGAGCAACAAGGCCATATCGGTCCCCTCGGTGAACATGTCTATCGATAGTATAGCCGCCGTTAACAGAGCTAAAGCCACGCTGCGCGCTGCCGTCATACCAGAAGAAGAGGACTAGGAGAAGATACGGCATGTCGATTCGTTCACTTTTTACCCGTATGCGCGTGACCCATTGGGTCGGCATCATCCTGTTGCTGACGAATGCCTGGCTGTTCACGAACTCCGTGATCGGCTCGGCGGTGCAGGTCGTCGTGGCGCTGGTGATCCTGATACACGATCTGGACGAGCGCCGTTGGGGCATGCGTCTGTTCGACCGGGTGTCGGATTATCTGGCGCACCTGAGTCGACGCGACCTGACCGTGAGCGCCGACGTGGATACGCGTTTCAGCGAGGAGTTTCACCGCGTGATGCAGGTCGCCGAAAACCTTCGCCACAACATCAATCAAACCCTGTCCTACGCGAAGACGGTGACCAGCCGCACCGAGACGAACAGCCGCCAGTTGCTTGATCAGGCCAGCGAGATCGACCGCGACAGTCAGGGTATTCAAACCGGGCTGGACAGTATCTCGAACGAGACCGCCGGCATGGAGCAACGCATGACGGCGTTGGCACTGGACACCGGCCAGGCGCTGGAGATCGTCGAAAACTTTACCGAAAGCATCAATATCGCCTATGGAAACTTCGACGACATGGGCCAGCTGGTCAGCCATACGGTGGTGAACACGCATACGCTGTCGAGCAAGTTTGACGATTTGATGCAGGGCACCGAGCAGATTCACGAGGTGCTGTCGGTGGTCGGCAACATCGCCGAGCAGACGAATCTGCTCGCGCTGAACGCCGCGATCGAGGCAGCCCGCGCCGGCGAGCACGGACGCGGATTCGCGGTGGTCGCGGACGAGGTGCGCGCGCTGGCGGCGAACACCAAGAACAGCCTGGAACGCATCCACGAGATCGTCGAGCGCATCGCGGCGGCGGCGAGTGAATCACGCTCGCGCATGGACGAGCAGCTGCAATCGACCGAGAAACTCTCGTCCCAGGCATCGCACAGTCGCGAGCGCATCAGCGAATCGATGGCGCAACTCGGCGACATTCGCGAGAAGGTCGGCAACGCGGCCCGTATCAGCGACGGCGTCGATCATTCGGTGCGCGACATCAATACCAGTATCCATGCCATCCAGGAGCGCATCACAGCGAATGTCTCCAGCGCGACCCGGATGAAGGGCCATTGCGAACAGCTTTCATCGGACATGGCGCAATTGAGCTCGACACTGAACGAATTCACGACATCGGCATACGCTCTGGACGAAGCGCAAGCTGGCTGAGCGGACAAGCCAGCTTGCTACAGCCTTCTCCGCCGAGTACCGAGGAACAAGCCCCACAGGCCCGGCACGAACAGCATCAGGCTCGCGGGTTCCGGAATAGCCGCCAGGAAGCGACTCGCAAGCACCGCGTGGGCCGCGGCGGTGGGATGAATCCGGTCCCAGAACAGGTATTCATCTGGATCAGCACAGGCGACCCCTCCCCCGGAGAAGCCCAGATCATCGCCCTCGTAGCAGGATGCACTGACATTCGTGAAGCCATGGGCGGCCGGGTTGTCCACCATCTCCTGAAGCAGCGCGGAGAAATCGAAGGACAGGATGTCGATCGCCGGGTTGGCGACGCCCACGGCGGCCAGTTCGAGGGCGAGTCGATCATTGAACGCCAGCGAGACATCCCGGGCAAAGCCGCCAAAGCCCGCTAGGGTGGGATTTCCGGCCTCCATCTCGATCACCGCCGGCACCAGCGCCCAATTCGGGCCGTTCGGCACAAAGAAATGCCGCGCGCCCGTCGCGGCGAGATCACTGACCGCGTTCGCGACGCTCAGCGCCGCGTTCTCTACCGCGCCAAAGGCCGCGACCGGGTCCGCCATGGCCGCCGCGACCTCGGCGGGGTTGTCGTTCGCCACGCCGATGGCGTCCTGCACATCGTTCGCCCCGGAGAAAACGACGTAGAGCGCGTCGTCGTTCGCCACCGGCACACCGTTGACGAAGGCGGCCACCTGAGAATCCAGTCCCAGCGGCAGGCCACTGCGATGCGAATCGGTGCGCGCGCCGCCATAGGCGAAGTTGTTGCCGCCACCCGGCGACCAGGCGGGAAAAGGCGGGCTGAGCATCGGCGCCGCCAGCGGCGTGACAGTCAGGCCAAGACCCTGGGCCAGCCCATCGACATAGATCGGCCCATTGGAGAACCGCCCGTTGAAGTAATCCGGACCGGGAATCGCGCCACTGGTCAGCAGCGAGACATTGCCCTGATCCGACAGGCTGTCACCAAAAATAAAGATGTCGTTGAACGGCGTGGCCGAGGCGGCGAACGGCAGATTCAGCAACACGGACAATATCAAAGCGTTTACAGGTTGGATTTTCATCGACTATCGGCTCCCTCTCCATGTATCCAGAACTGAACCGGCTTCCATGGCCGATTTCAATTCCCTTTGGCGAGGATAGCCTATTTTAGACTGGAAGCAAGAACACGCCGGCCATGCCCCTGGAAAGGCGGGCTGGCCATGATGCGCTGGATCTTCTCGGCATAGGCGGGATCGGTCGCG
>JALULB010000292.1:4458-8018 GCA_027041035.1 Sedimenticola sp.
GATCAGATCAACGGCGCCTGAACGTACCAGCATGTCGGTTATTTCCAACGCTTGCTCACCGGTATCAGGCTGCGAGACCAACAACTCGTCCATATCGACACCCAACTTCTCGGCATAGGCGGGATCGGTCGCGTAACCGGCCTTTTGCAGCTCGTCGAGGTAACGCCGGGGGTCGGCGCTGTTCTCCAGCGCCGGCGCGTAACGCGGGTTGCCGATGATGAATTCCGCGTAGTCCTGGAATGCTTGTTCCCAGGAATCATAGGCGCGGAACGCCGCAGTCTTCCTGACCGCCACGCCCTGTTCGTATTCCAATGTCCGTAGCTTGACACGCTCGCCCGGCCAGCGGCTGTCGGCCTTGATACCGAACAGGTTGTACGCCGGGCTGCCATCGGGCTTGTGCATCAGATGCTTGCCCCAGCCGGTTTCCAGCGCGGACTGCGCGAGCAGGGCTTCCGGAGCGACACCGAGACGTTCGGCCGCGCGTTTTGCCGCCGGCATCAGGGTCGAGACGAACGCCGTGGGGCTGTCGAATCGAATCGGCCCGGCGACGGTCGGAACCCGCCGGATTTCGCCGCCGGGGGCCGTCTCGGCCAGCGGCGCGCGTGCTTTGCGTACCGGCAGACGGTAGTCCGGCATGTTCAGGCCGGCGGTCTTTCCGGGTTTCTCGTCGGAAGCCGGAAGCGCGCGGCCAAGCTGGCGGGTGATGACCTCGGCCAGCCCGATGCCGCCGGCCTTGCCCATCTCGACGGCCATCTGCTGGTCGTACATATCACGAAACATCAGGCTCTGCTGGTTATCGAAAGCACCCTCCCCACCGCTCGCCTGACGCATGGATTTCAACACCATGCCGAGGAACAGCGATTCGAACTGCTTGGCGACATCCTCCAGCGCGGCATGCTGATCCTCGCGCGCCCGGCGCTTCAACGCGTTCAGGCCGGTGAAATCGGTAACGCTCTGGATCGGCGCGGACACGGCTCAGATGATCAGCAGTTCGGCGCGCAAGGCACCCGCCTGTTTCAGGGCTTCGAGTATCGCCACCAGGTCGCTGGGCGCGGCGCCGACATCGTTGACCGCGCGTACCACCTCGTCCAGGGTCACACCCGGCGCGAATTTGAACATATGGCTGTCCCCCTGCTTCACCGAAACATCCGACTGTGGCACCACGGCGGTATTGCCGCGACCCAGCGGATTCGGTTGCGACACGGCGGGGTTCTCGCCGATGGTCACCGTCAGGCTGCCGTGGGTGACCGCCGCCGGGCTGACACGCACCGCGCTGTTGATGACCACGGTGCCGGTACGCGAGTTGACGATGACCTTCGCCGCCGACTCGGCCGGCTGGATCTCGATGTTCTCGATCAGCGACATGAAGCTGACCCGCTGCGCCGGATCGAGCGGCGCGTTGACTCTGACCGAGGTCGCATCGACCGGCCGGGCCATGCCCTTGCCGACCGCCTTGTTGATCGCATCGGTGACGCGCTGCATGGTGGTGAAATCACGCTGGCGCAGATTCAGCACGACGGCGTTGCCGGCGTTGAAGCTGTTCGCGACCTCGCGCTCGATGGTCGCGCCGTCCGGCACGCGTCCGACGCTGGGGATGTTCACGGTGATCTTCGAGCCATCGGCGCCCGCCGCGCTGAGACCGCCGACGACCAGGTTCCCCTGGGCGACGGCATAAACGTTGCCATCCAACCCCTTCAACGGCGTCATCAACAGACTGCCGCCGCGCAGGCTCTTGGCATCGCCGATCGACGATACCGTGACATCCAGCTTCTGACCCGCCTTGGCGAACGGCGGCAGGGTCGCATGCACGATGACGGCCGCGACGTTCTTCGGCTTCAACTGCACATTCGGCGCGACGCTGACACCGAGCCGCGTCAGCATGGCCTTCAGGCTTTGTTCGGTGAAGGGCGCGGCGTTGCGCTTGTCGCCACTGCCGTTCAGGCCGACGACCAGACCGTAGCCGAGCAACTGGTTGTCGCGCACCCCGGCGATGGAGGCGAGATCCTTGATGCGCTCGGCCCGGGCCATGCCATTGCAGAGCGGCAGAAGCAGTATCAACAGCCAGGCGACGAAGGAGGATTTCATGCGTGTATTCCGTGTTGCGTATATTGAATGTAGGTCGGACTTCAGTCCGACACGGCGGTGATTCGAAGCCGCACAGGTGCTAGCTGTCGGATTATGGGGGATGTTCGCAGTAGATTCCCTGTAACCCGGCAGCCTCCTAGGAGCCTGTCGGATTATGGATGAATCTACTGCGAAGATGGGAGAGCGGTCCAAATATCCCCGTTTTTTCGTTACATAGGCCCACTATGCGCCTCAAAACCGGAAACATTTGGCCTCGCTCTCCCACCTTCTCGCTACGATCCCCCATAATCCGACAGACTCCTAGTCCGGAAAATTCATGAAATTTCCGGGCGAGAACCACCGGCCCGTTGGGCCGGATCGCGACTGAAGTCGCTCCCACGCCGTTCGGTCGAAACCGCCAGGCCCCGTGGGCCGGAAGGCATTCAGGACCGGAAACGCCCCGCATCAAAACGGCGATATCGCGCTGATGAAGAACCGCGCGATCCAGCCCAGCTTGCTCGCATCGGCAACGCCGCCGTCGCCGGTGTACATGATCGTCGGGTCGGCCAGGCGCGTGGACTGCACCGTATTGCTCGCATCGATATCGGCGATCCTGACGATGCCGGATACGCGGATGTATTCGTTCCCCTGGTTGATGGTCAGGCGCTTCTCGCCACGCACCACCAGGTTACCGTTCGGCAGCACATCGATGACGGTGACGGTGATCTCGCCGTTCAGCGAGTTGCTTTGATCCGCGTCGCCCTGCCCCTTGAACTGCGACGAGGAGTTCAGATCGAAACCCAGCGAGAACTTGCCCGCCGGATTCGCGCCGAACTGGGGCTTGTAACCGAACAGCGTCGGATTGGTGAACTTGGTGTCGTTGGATTTCTTGATCTGCGAATTCGCGTCCTTGCTGCCCGAGGTGCGTTCGACCAGCTTCACCGTCAGGATGTCGCCGACGCGTCGCGCGCGCATGTTCTCGAACCAGGCCATGTTGGTCGCCGGGTTGTAGATCGCGCCGTTCGCCCTCGGTTGAACCGGCACGGCCGGCGGCGACACCGTGGCGAAGGCCGGATCACGCTTTGGCGGGCTGCTACACGCAGTGGCCAGCACGATCGGCAGTATCAGGATAATCCGCAATCTCATGCCGCTACCTATAGCTGGTTGATGACGAAACCGAGCATCTCGTCGGTAGTCGCGATCGCCTTGGAGTTCATCTCGTAGGCGCGCTGGGTCTCGATCATATTGACCATCTCCTCGACGATATTCACGTTGGAGCTTTCGATGGCGCCCTGCAGAGTGCTGCCCAGGCTGTCGCTGCCGGGATTGCCGATGGTCGGCGCGCCACTCGCGGCGGTCTCGCGAAACAGGTTGTCGCCGATCGCCTCCAGGCCGGTCGGATTGATGAAGTTCGCCAGTTGCAACTGACCGATCTGGGTCGGCGCGGTATTCCCGGCGACCAGCGCCGAGACCACGCCGTCCGAACCGATGGTCAC
>JALULB010000293.1 GCA_027041035.1 Sedimenticola sp.
AGCAGAAATCGCTTTGTATCATGCACTTGGTGCTTTACCAACGCCTGAATTTACCCACAGATTTTGCTGACGAGCCAGATGTTGTTTCTAATTGCATTGAGTCATTATTTTCCGGCTTTGGAAAGGGTACTCAGCCCAGCTTCAGCGATTCCTTCAGCCCCTTCAACACCATGTCGTTATAGCTGACGATGCCGCTTACCCCGCCGTCGTCGATTACCGGCGCGCGACGGATGCCGAATTTGTCGAACAAGCGGGCGCAGTAGCGGATGTTCATTTCCGAGCGCACCGACAGCGCCGGCTTGGTCATGATCTCGTAGATGTTGACGCGTTCCGGCGATCGGTCTTTTGCGAGTACCTTGCGCGCGATGTCTTCCAGCAGCACGAAGCCGTATTCGTCATTCTCATCGCGCTTGTCGACGACCACGGCACGCGATGACAGCGTGTCCATGCACCCCAGCACCTCGGCGACGGTCAGGCTGCCATCGACGATATCGATGTCGGTTCTCATCACGTCGCGCACGCGGATTATCCTGGCCTCCATGTCATATCTCCTTTTTTACTGTATCCTGTAGCTGGTCGACCTGGCGCAACACGCCGACGGCGTCCTCGACATCGAGCTGGAAGGCGATGCCGGCGCCGGCGTTCGATTCGAATTCGCCTATCGTGCAGATCTGTTCGAGGATGTGCCGCGCCAGATGCTGTTCGACCAGGAACATGATGACATCCCGCTGGGTATCCAGGGTCAGGCCGAGAAAGGTCTTGCGCTCCTCGATGCCTTCGCCACGGGCGTTGCTGATCACCGTGACACCGGTCGCGCCGGCGGTACGGGCGGCCTGCATCACGGCGTTGGTCTTGTGGTCGTCAACCAGGGCGACCAGGAGTTTGAAATGCATGCTATGACTCCGTTGGATGATGTCGAGAACGAGGGTTCCCGCGCGCGGCCCGGCGCGCGCGAAACGCGGAAATCTGCGCGTAGGCCATGACGCTGATGATCGGAAACAGGCTGGCAAACGCGATCAGCCCGAAGCCGTCGGTCAGCGGGCTTCTGCCCGGCACCGCGTCCGCCAGGCCCAGGCCCAACGCGGTGACCAGCGGCACCGTGACCGTGGAGGTCGTGACGCCGCCGGAATCGTATGCCAGCGGCACGATCTGCCTGGGTGCGTAGATGGTCTGGATGACGACGAACAGATAGCCGCTGATGATGAAATAGTGCAACGGATAGCCGGACACGATGCGGTAGGTGCCCAGTGCGATGCCGACCGCTACGCCGATGGCGACCGCGATCCTCAGCCCCCAGGTGCTGATCGCGCCGGCGGATACCTCGTTCGCCTTGATCGCGACCGCCATCAACGAGGGTTCGGCGATGGTCGTCGAGAAGCCGATCGCGAAGGCGAACAGGTAGATCCAGTGAAAGTGCTTCCAGTCGAGCGCCGAGACATTCAGCGGCGCGCCGGCCTGGAGAAAATCCGGATGCGTCAGCTGTTGCGCCATCAATTTGCCGAGCGGAAAGAGCGCCTCTTCGAGTCCCTGCAGGAAGAAGGTCAGGCCGATCAGCACGTAGAAGAAGCCGATCAGCGTGCGTTTCAGGTTCGGGATCGGGCGGCGGATGACGAACAACTGGAAACCGAACACGATCACGACGATGGGCAGCACGTCGAACAGGGTGCTCAGAAAGGCATGCGCGAGATCGTTGAACCAGACGATCATATCAGCATCCCAAAGCCCATCACGAACATGATCGGCAACAACGAGGCGAAGGCGATCAGGCCGAAGCCGTCGACGAGCGGATTGCGTCCCTTGATGCTGGATGACAGCCCGACGCCCAGCGCGGTGACCAGCGGCACGGTGATCGTCGATGTCGTGACACCGCCGGAATCATAGGCGATGCCGATGATGTAATGCGGCGCGAAGGCGGTCATCATGACGATGCCGAGGTAGCCGCCGATGATCAGGTAATGGATCGGCCAGCCCTTGATGATGCGGAACACGCCGATCACGATCGCCAGGCCGACCGAGGTCGCTACGCTGTAGCGGATGCCGTCGGCATACTGGTCGATCGCCGTCTCGTGCTTGTCGATGATCCCTCCGGCGGCGGCGACATCCGCCGCCTCCCGGGCGACCGCGATCAATGCCGGCTCGGCGACCGTGGTGCCAAACCCCAGCGCGAAGGAGAACGTCAGCAACCAGCGCAGGCTGCCCTTGCGCGCGAAGGCGTGGGCCATGGACTCGCCGATCGGAAACAGTCCCATCTCCAGCCCGTAGATGAAGAAAGTCAGCCCGAGCACCACCATCAGGGCGCCAAGCAGCAGATTGCCCAGGTCGGGCAGCGGTTGTTGCAGCACCACCAGTTGGAAGAAGCCGATGACCAGAATGATCGGGGTGAGATCACGCAGGCTGTTCAGCAACGATAGCGAAAACGACTTC
>JALULB010000294.1 GCA_027041035.1 Sedimenticola sp.
CCGGTATTGATCTCGCGGATTTCGAGCTGCTCGGGCGAGGCATCCTTGTGTTCGACGATCGCGCTGACCTTGCCATCGGCATCCCGCACGATGCGGCCGTAGCCGCTGGCGTCGTCGAGTATCTGGCTGATCAGGCCGATACTGGTATCCGCGGCCGAATCGAGAAAGCGTCGCAGGGTCTGTTCCTCGGTGAGCGGCACATCGCCGTACAACACCAGCGTGCGATCCACGCCCTCGAGTTCACCGAGTACCTGCTGCACCGCATGCCCGGTACCCAGTTGCTCGGCCTGTTCCACCCAGGTGATGTCATCGCCGGCGACACGCGTGCGCACCAGGTCGCCACCATGTCCATAGACAACGATGATGCGCGCCGGATCGAGACGCCGCGCGGTATCGACCACGTGCTGAAGCAGCGGTTTGGCCGCCAGTGGATGCAACACCTTTGGAAGCGCGGATTTCATCCGCGTGCCCTTGCCGGCGGCAAGGATGACCACTGCAAGTGTCATGAGTTTGGCCTGCTCCTGTCTGATTTATCTGTTGGCCGGCTTTCCCCCGCTCGGGGGAAAGCCGGCCCTGCATTAGCCTAGAATATGCTTGAATTTAACGAGCCATAGCTATGATTCTAAAATGGTTTTCCTTACAGTTTCCCGTAATCGTCGATACGGTACACTTTCAGAAGACCTCTTGCAGGATCAATATGCTGTGCGATCTTCACGCGAATTCATGAAATCTCCGCCTTGGGACGCGACGCGCTGGAAGCGAACGACGAGTATTTCCGAGGCCAAGAGCCTGCTAGGAGGCTGTCGAGGTTAACGCTGATCTACCGCGGAAAAGCCCTTTTAGCTCGTCTTCCCGTTCACTTTCGTTGAATAGAATGACCATTCGCCTCAAATGAACGAAAAAACGGACTCAAAATGGCTTTCCCTCGCTACGATCGGTCAAACCCGACAGACTCCTAGTTGATCGATCCAGCCGGAGGCTTCCCCGCGTTGGCGATATCCTCGGCGGTCGGTTCGCGAACATCGAGGATATTCACGCTGACGTTGAGCGTCTTGCCGGCCAGTGGGTGATTGCCATCGATGGTCACCTTGCCGTCCTCCATCGAGGTCACATAGAAGGTTTTCGTCTCGCCGGCGTCGTTCTGCATCGTGACTTCCGCGCCAACGAAACGGAACGCTTCGGGCACGTTTTCCAGGTCATCGACAAAGGTCAGTTGCGGATCATGCGGACCGAATGCCTGATCCGGCGGCACCTCCATGCTGACCTTTTCTCCCGCGCGACGGCCGCGCAGGGCCTGGTCCATGCCGCCGATCAACTCTGAATCACCGCCGAAGATATAACCCACCGGCAGATCGTTCTGTTCGACCACGTTACCGTTCTCGTCGGAGATGGAATAGGTCAAGGATACATATTTTCCTTCACTGATTGTTTCACTGCTCATGATGTTCCGGGAACTCCTCAACACGTCCAAATATCCATGGCGATCGCAAACGGTCACTGCCGCCAAAGCATCGAAATTATCACATATAGCCTCTTTTGCCCGGGTCGGATTGTACCAAACGGGTGGGCATGCGCGGGCATACAGCGTCATATCCGGCAGATTTTCTGAACGGCATCCAAAAAAAACGGCCCATGCGCGCGCATGGGCCGTACTATTCTACCCTGTCGGTGACTACAGACCGAGTTTCCCATCACAGCATGAGCAACGGGTCATCGCTTCCACCGCGCCAATGGATCAGTGTTTCGAGCTGCGTTCGCGAATCTTCTGAATTGTGCGCAACTGCGCGACGGCCTCGGCGAGTTCGGACTGCGCCTTGGCGTACTCGAACTCGGAAGCGCGATCCTTCATTGCTTTCTCGGCTTCCTGCTTGGCTTCAAGCGCGGCAGCTTCGTCCAGATCCTCGGCACGCACCGCCGTGTCGGCAAGAATCGTAACCAGGTCCGGCTGAACCTCGAGAATACCACCGGAGATGAAGATATCGACCGGATCCTTTCCAGCCCCCAGGTCGACCCGCACCTCTCCCGGTTTCATCCGCGTAACCAGCGGCGCGTGACGTGGCGCTATACCCACCTCACCCATCTCGGCTGGAGCGAATACCATCTCCGCCAGTCCGGAGAAAAGCGCTCCTTCCGCACTCACGATATCGACATGAACTGTCATGGCCATTGCTTTTCCTCGGAAAGATCAGGGGCCGGTCAGGCCGTGTCCTTCATGGTTTCCGCGCGCTGCACGACTTCGTCGATATCACCGCACATGTAGAACGCCTGCTCGGGGAGATGGTCGTATTCGCCCTCGACGATCGCCTTGAAGCTCTTGATCGTGTCCTTCAGGCTGACGTATTTGCCCGGCGCGCCGGTGAATACCTCGGCGACAAAGAACGGCTGCGACAGGAAGCGCTGCACCTTGCGCGCCCGGGAGACGGTCAGTTTGTCTTCCTCGGACAGCTCGTCCATGCCCAGGATCGCGATGATGTCCTTCAGTTCCTTGTAGCGCTGCAACAGGCCCTGCACGTTGCGCGCCACGTCGTAGTGTTCCTGACCGACGACATGCGGATCGAGGATACGCGAGGTGGAATCCAACGGATCCACCGCCGGGTAGATGCCCAGCTCGGCGATCTGGCGCGACAATACCAGGGTCGCGTCGAGATGCGCGAAGGTGGTTGCCGGCGACGGGTCGGTCAAATCGTCCGCCGGTACGTAGACCGCCTGGAACGAGGTGATGGAACCTGTCTTCGTCGAGGTGATGCGCTCCTGCAAGGTACCCATTTCCTCGGCCAGCGTCGGCTGATAGCCCACGGCGGACGGCATGCGCCCGAGCAACGCGGAGACCTCGGTGCCAGCCAGGGTATAGCGGTAGATGTTGTCGACGAACAACAATACATCGCGCCCCTCGTCACGGAAGTACTCCGCCATTGTCAGGCCGGTCAGCGCGACGCGCAGGCGGTTGCCGGGAGGCTCGTTCATCTGGCCATACACCAGCGCGACCTTGTCGAGCACGCCGCCTTCCTGCATCTCGTAGTAGAAGTCGTTGCCCTCGCGGGTACGCTCGCCGACACCGGCGAATACCGAGAAACCGGAGTGCTCTACCGCGATGTTACGGATCAGCTCCATCAGGGTTACCGTCTTGCCCACCCCGGCGCCGCCGAACAGTCCGACCTTGCCGCCCTTCGAGATCGGCATGATCAGATCGATGACCTTGATGCCGGTTTCCAGGATCTCGGCGGTGGCCGCCTGGTCCTCGAATTTCGGCGCGGCGCGATGAATCGGCATGCGCTCCTCGGTCGGAATCTCGCCGGCGTCGTCGACGGGGTTGCCGAGCACGTCCATGATGCGTCCCAGCGTGGCCTGCCCCACCGGCACCTGAATCGCCGCACCGGTACCGACAACCTCGACGTCCCGCTTCAAGCCATCGGTGCTGCCCATTGCAATGGTGCGCACGATGCCGTCACCCAACTGCTGCTGCACTTCCAGCGTCAAACCGGCGGACTCGATCTTCAGCGCTTCGTAGACCTTCGGAATGCTGTCGCGCGGGAATTCCACATCCACGACCGCGCCAATAATTTCGACGACTTTACCCGAACTCATGGTTAGATCCTCATTGCTGCCGGGGCAGCTTTCTCAAAAGTGTTTCAATATTGAACCGGACCGGTCGGCCGGCATCAGCCGCCGATGGCGGCCGCGCCACTGACGATCTCGGAGATTTCCTGTGTAATCGCCGCCTGGCGCGCCTTGTTGTAGATCAGTTGCAGCTCATCGATCAGTTCACCGGCGTTGTCGGTGGCGGCTTTCATCGCGATCATGCGCGCCGACTGCTCGCACGCGGCATTCTCCACCACGCCCTGATACACCTGCGACTCGATATACCGCACCAGCAGGCCTTCGAGAACGACTTTCGCGTCCGGCTCATAGATATAGTCCCAGGGATGCCGGCGTTCATCCTCCTCGGTCGCCACGATGGGCGCGAGCTGTTCGATGGTCGGTTCCTGCGTCATGGTGTTCACGAAGCGGTTATAGGCGATGCACACGCGATCCACCTTGCCTTCCTTGTAGGCATCCAGCATCACCTTCACGGTACCGATCAGATCCTCGATGCGCGGCGCATCGCCAAGATGTACCGCATTACCGATCACGTTGCCGCCAAAGCGCTTGAAGAAACCAGAGGCCTTGCCACCGATGGTGCAGAAGTCCAGGCCGATATCGGCTTCCTGCTGCTTCTTCATCTCCCGCACCAGTTTGCGGAAAAGATTGCTGTTCAGACCACCGCACAGACCACGATCCGACGAGATGATGATGTAGCCGATGCGGCTGACATCCCGTTCGATCATGAAGGTATGACGATATTCCGGATGCGCCTTCGCCAGATGCGAGATAACCTGACGCATCTTGTCCGCGTAGGGGCGGGTCGCCTCCATGCGCTGCTGCGCCTTGCGCATCTTGCTCGCGGCGACCATTTCCATCGCACTGGTGATCTTCTGCGTATTCTTGATACTTCCGATCTGAGTGCGAATCTCTTTACCGACAGCCATGGTCCGTCCCCGTTACCAAGTGTGATTGGCTTTGAAATCTTTCAGCGCGTCATGAAAGGCGTTTTCGATCTCACTGGTGTAATCACCGCTTTCATTGACCTTTTCGAGCAGGTCGGCATGGGAAGAACGCATGTAGTCCTGAAGCGCCGCCTCGAAATCGACGACCTTGGATACATCGACATCGTCCATGTAGCCCTCGTTCGCGGCGAACAGGGAAACTGCCATCTCCGCGACGCCGAGCGGAGAATACTGCGCCTGCTTCATCAATTCGGTGACCCGTTGACCACGATCGAGCTGCGCGCGGGTCGCATCGTCCAGATCGGAAGCAAACTGCGAGAACGCCGCCAGTTCGCGATACTGCGCCAGCGCCAAACGCACACCGCCACCGAGCTTCTTGATAATCTTGGTCTGAGCGGCGCCACCGACACGCGAGACCGACAGGCCAGCGTTGATGGCCGGACGAATACCGGCGTTGAACAGATCGGTTTCGAGGAAGATCTGCCCGTCGGTGATCGAGATCACGTTGGTCGGGACGAACGCCGACACGTCGCCGGCCTGGGTCTCGATGATCGGCAACGCGGTCAACGAACCGGTCTTGCCCTTCACCTCGCCATTGGTCAGCTTCTCGACCTCCTTCTCGTTGATGCGCGCGGAACGCTCCAGCAGGCGGGAATGCAGGTAGAAGACATCACCGGGATAGGCCTCGCGTCCCGGTGGACGACGCAGCAGCAGGGACACCTGGCGGTAGGCCCATGCCTGCTTGGTCAGATCGTCATAGATGATCAGCGCGTCCTCGCCACGATCGCGAAAATACTCGCCCATCGTGCAACCGGAGTACGGCGCGATGTATTGCATGGCGGCGGATTCGGCGGCCGGCGCGGCAACGATAATGGTATGTTCCATCGCGCCGTGTTCCTCCAGCTTGCGCACGATCGCCGCGATGGAGGAATTCTTCTGACCGATGGCGACATAGATGCACTTGATGCCGGTGCCTTTCTGATTGATGATCGCATCGATCGCGACGGCGGTCTTGCCTGTCTGGCGGTCGCCGATGATCAGTTCGCGCTGACCGCGACCGATGGGCACCATCGCATCGATGGCCTTGATGCCGGTCTGTACCGGCTGGTCGACCGATTTACGCGCGATGACGCCCGGCGCCACCTTCTCGATGGGCGAGGACAGATCGGTCTCGATCGGACCCTTGCCGTCCATCGGGTTGCCCAGCGCGTCGACGACGCGACCGAGTAGCTCAGGACCGATTGGCACTTCCAGGATACGCCCCGTGCACTTGACCGCGTCGCCCTCGGTGATGCCCTTGTAATCACCGAGCACGACCGCGCCAACCGAGTCGCGCTCCAGGTTCAACGCCATGCCGAAGATGTTGCCGGGAAACTCCAGCATTTCACCTTGCATGGCATCGGCAAGACCGTGAACACGTACGATGCCATCGGTTACCGCAACGACGGTTCCCTCGTTGTGGGCTTCGGTGGAAAGATCGAATTTCTCGATTTTACTCTTGATCAGATCACTGATTTCAGAAGGATTGAGTTGCATGATGGCTTCTCGCTTATAGTTCCAATTCGGTTGCCAGACGCTGCAGCCGCCCGCGAACAGATCCGTCGATCACCATATCGCCGGCGCGAATGATCGCCCCGCCGATCAGACTCGGATCTTTCTCGCTGGTAATCTCTACCGTCTTGCCCAATTTTTCTCGCAGCGCCTCGGCGAGCTTCTTTTCCTGCGCCGGCTTCACGGCATAGGCGCTGATGACATGTACTTCGACGACGCCCTCGGTATCCGCCTTGCGCTGCTCGAACAAGGACGCAATCTGCGGAAGCAACGTCAGCCGGTCGTTCTCGACCAGCAATCTGACCAGGTTACGGCCCTCGTCGTTGAGATGCTCCTCGCCGACCTCCAGCAGGAAGTCCGTCAAGCGTGACTTGTCCAGGCGCGGATTGCCGATCACCGCGTCCATCTCCGGACTTTCGACGACCGCCGCCAGGAATCCGAGCATCTCCGACCATTCGGCCAGACTATCGGTTTCCAGCGCGCGCTTGAATACCGCCTCGGCGTAGGGACGCGCGAGTGTACTGAGTTCATCCGCCATGATTCAGCCCTAGATCTCGCCAGCGATGGCGTCGATGACATTCTGGTGCGCGGCGGCATTGATTTCCTTGTTCAGGATCTTCTCCGCTCCGGCCACCACCAGCGCGCCCACCTTCTGGCGCAGCTCTTCGCGAGCCTGATTGACCTCTTGTTCGATCTCGGCCTTCGCCGCCGTCAGCAGACGCTCGCCCTCGGTACGCGCATCGTCCTTGGCCTCGTCGACGATCTCTGCGGCGCGCTTCTGCGCCAGAGATACGATCTCCGCCGCCTGTGCCTTGGCCTCGTGCAGCTTTTCCGCCGCGTGGTGCTCGGCGAGTTCCTGCTCGTGCTTGCCGCGATCCGCCGCCGCCAGACCCTCCGCGATCTTCTTCTGACGCTCATCCAGCGCAGCAATAATCGGCGTCCACACGTACTTCTTCGTGAACCACACAAATACTACAAAGGCTATAAGCTGGCCCAGCAGGGTCAGATTGATGTGCATATCACTTCCCCGATAATCACATGGAAATTCAGGATTTGAGAATGGATTCCCGAATCAGGCAACAGCGAACAACACGTACATCGCCAAACCCACCGCGATCATCGGCACCGCGTCGACCAAGCCCATGACGATAAAGAACTGGGTGCGCAGCATCGGGATCAACTCCGGCTGGCGCGCCGCGCCTTCCAGAAAACGGCCACCCAGAATACCGATACCGACAGCGGCGCCAAGCGCGCCCAGGCCCATCATCAACGCACCAGCGATGTATAGCAGAGCAGATTCCATGATTGTCTCCCGTCAAATTAAGTAAGTTGAAAGTGTGAAGAATTCAGCCCGCCGCGCGACGACGGGAATCAATGTTCAGAATGCGCCATGTCCATGTAGACGATGGTCAATACCATGAAGATGAACGCTTGCAGCGTAATCACCAGGATATGGAAGATGGCCCAGACAAGTTGCAGGGTTCCGCCAAATGCACCCAGCACCGCGCCGGCGCTGTACATCAGCGCAATCAGGATGAAGATCATCTCGCCGGCATACATGTTGCCGAACAGTCGCAGCGACAATGAAACCGGCTTGGCGACCAAGGAGACGAACTCGAGAAAGAAGTTGACCGGGATAAACAACAGCTTCACGATCGGATTCTTCGACTCGAACGGATGCAAGGTCAGCTCACCGACAAAACCACCCACGCCCTTGATTTTTATACTGTAATACAGGGTCAGCAGGAACACGCCGATGGCCATGCCAAAGGTAGCGTTCGGATCGGTGGTGGGGACCACCTTCATGTAGGGAATGCCGACCATCTGCGACAGGCGCGGAATCACATCGACCGGGATCAGAT
>JALULB010000295.1 GCA_027041035.1 Sedimenticola sp.
AAACGCTGGCGGTATTCCACTGGATTCAGGCTCGGCCGCGCGCCGCCGGGCAGGCAGGCGTCGGCGAGTGGTCGGGTTTCCCGTGCTTCGGTCAGCCAGTCACGCAGTCGCGCCGGCGCGTGGCCGCCGGGGCGCGCGCCTTTCTCCACGATCAGGCGGGTCTCGCGCCGCCGGTGATCGACCACCACCGCCCAGGTGTACAGGCCGAAGGCGGCCAGCGGCATTGCGTCGCCGGGCTTGTCTACGGGCTTGAAGCCGTCCAGCGTCAGGCCGAGATCGTAGCCCAGGTAGCCGATCAGACCGGTGTTGAACGGCAGCCCGTCGAGCGCGGCGCGCGGCCGGCCGAGCAGGCGCCGCAGCCAGAAGAACAGGTCGCCATCGACGCGACGTTCGCCATCGGCATCGCTCAGCGTGATGCCGTGCCAGTCCGCGCGGATCCGGCTTTCCGGCCAGGCGCTGAGAATGTCGTAGCGACCCTGGCGTCCATCCGGCGTGCCGCTGTCGAGAAACACCGCCCAGGGCGCGTCGGCGAAACATCTGAACAAGGCGCTGCTGTCGGGCTGATACGGCAGGATGAATGTTTGGGACATCGGACGCGGTTTCCGCTGGAATCAGCCCGCATTGTACCTTGCCCGAGGCGTCTCCGAATCAGGCGGCACATTCGCGTATCTGCTAAAATGGGCCGGTTTTGTTACTCGCGGAGAAGCCGTATGCCGTCGTCCAATGACGTTTTCGTCCAGGAATGCCTGAAACACGATCGCGCCCTGCGAAGCAAGGTGAAGCTGCTGGGCACGCTGCTCGGCAATGTGTTTCGCGAGAAGGAGGGAACCCACGCGTTCTCCATTCTGGAGAAACTGCGCAAGGGCTTCATCAATCTGCGCAAGGAAGACGACCCGGTGAAGCGCGAACGCCTGATCAAGCTGATCGCGCGCATGTCGCCGGAACAGCTTACCGCCATCACGCGCGCCTTCAACCTGTATTTCCAGTTGGTGAACATCGCCGAGGAATCCTTCCACCATCGCCAGCGGCGGCGCATCGTCAACCGCGACGACGACCTGTGGCAGGGCTCTTTCGACCATACCGTGCGCGAGATGCACAAACAGGGGGTGAAGCTCGGTGAACTGGGCACCATTCTGAATGAGTTGTGCTATTACCCGGTGTTCACCGCGCACCCGACCGAGGCGCGCCGGCGCGTCATCATGCACCAGTTGCGCAGCATCTTCGTCACCAGCGAACAGCTCGACCTGCCCGGCGAGGGGAAGGTCTTCAAGCAACGCGTCATCGACCAGCTCCAGATCCAGATCCGCACCCTGTGGGAGACCAACGAGGTGCGCACCAACCGCTTGCAGGTATGCAACGAGATCCGCAATGGCCTGCAATACTACAAGGACAGCCTGTTCGATTCGGTGCCCGAGGTCTACCGACGCATGGAGCGCGCCCTGCATCGCGCCTACAGCGACGACCCGGACCTGCACGCAATGCGTGTACCGCCGTTTCTGAAGTTCGGCTCTTGGATCGGCGGCGACCGCGACGGCAATCCCTTCGTCACGCCGGAGATCACCCGCGAAGCGGCGCTGATGCACTACCAGACGGCGATCGAGGAATATCACCGTCGCACCGCCGACCTGATCTATGTCCTCACGCACTCCAGCGCGTTCTGTACCCCGAGCCCGGCGTTCAGCGACTCGTTGACGGCGGACAATGAACGCTTCCTCGAACTCTTTGGCGACAATCCGAAGCGCTACAGCGACGAACCCTATCGGCGCAAGCTCTACATCATCCGTCGGCGCCTGGAGCTGAACCTGCAAGCCATCGAGCGCGCATTGCACGGCAAGGGCTGGGAACTGCCGACGATGGCCTTCGCCAGCGAGGACGAACTGCTCGCCGACCTGAACCTGATATACGCCTCGCTGATCAGCCACCAGGACAGCGCCGCCGCGAATGGCGAACTCAAGGATCTGATCCGCCTGGTCGAGACCTTCGGCTTTTTTCTCGCGCACCTGGACATTCGCCAGGAATCCAACGTGCATAGCGGCGCGGTGGCCGAGATCGTCTCGCGTCTCGGCCTCGGCGACTACAACCAGCTCGACGAAAAGGCACGCCTCGCGCTGCTCGCCCGGCTGATACCCGAGAACCACCGGATCGAACGCGACGGCCTGTCCGACGACAGCACCCAGGTGCTGGAGGTCTTCGATGTCGTCGCCGAGATGCGCGACCGGATCAGCCAGCACATCATCGGCGCCTACGTGATCTCGATGACGCACGCCGCCAGCCATATCATGGAGGTGCTGTTCCTCGCCAGCCTGACCGGGCTGGCCGGGCGCGACGACGACGGCTGGTTCTGCCATATCATCGTCTCGCCGCTGTTCGAGACCATCGAGGACCTGGAACACACCGAGGACGTGCTGAACCTGCTGTTCCAGGACGACAGCTACGCGCAACTGCTACAGGCATCCGGCAACCTGCAAGAGGTCATGCTCGGCTATTCCGACTCGGCGAAGGACGGCGGCATCATCGCCTCGGCATGGAACCTGTACGAAACGCAGAAGAAGATCATCCATCTGGCCGACGACTACGGCATTCGCTGCCGCCTGTTCCACGGGCGCGGCGGCACCGTCGGACGCGGCGGCGGCCCGACCCACGAGGCCATCCTGTCGCAACCGGCCGGTACCGTGCGCGGCCAGATCAAGTTCACCGAACAGGGCGAGGTGCTGACCTATAAATACAGCAACCGCGAAACCGCCGTCTATGAACTCACCATGGGCGCCACCGGCCTGCTGATCGCCAGCCAGTGCCTGACCCAGACACCGGAGGAGGATCGCAAGGACTACCTGGCGGTACTCGATGACCTCGCCGCGCAAGGCGAAACCAGCTTCCGCGATCTGACCGAGAACACCGACGGCTTCCTCGACTACTTCTACGAAGCCACCCCGGTCAGCGAGATCGCGATGATGAACATCGGTTCACGACCCTCGCACCGCAAGAAAGCCGACCGCTCGAAGAGCTCGGTGCGCGCCATTGCCTGGGTATTCGGCTGGGCGCAGTCACGCCACACCCTGCCCGCCTGGTACGGCATCGGCAGCGCGCTCTCCGCCTGGCGCCAGGAGCAACCCGAGCGCCTTGCGATACTCCAGAAGATGTACCAGGAATGGCCGTTCTTCCGCGCCCTGTTAGGCAACGCGCAGATGGCCCTGTTCAAGGGCGAGATGACCATCGCCGGCGAATACGCGCAACTGTGTCACGATCCGCATACCGCCGACACCCTCTACGCCATGGTGCACGACGAATACTACCTGACCCTGCAACAGATCATGCAGATCGCCGGCATCCACCAATTGCTGGAGGAAACCCCCTTGCTGCAACTGTCGCTGAGCCGCCGTGACCCCTACCTCGATCCGTTGAACCATATCCAGCTCGAACTGCTGCGCAACTACCGCGACGAAAGCCTGTCGGAAGAAACCCGACAGAAATGGCTGGACCCGCTTTTGCGTTCGATCAATGCCATCGCCGCGGGTATGCGCAATACGGGATAAACACGCTTTGGCGCGAGGTGGCTGGCAATCCGCGCCCGTGTATCCGCGAACGCGGCGGCTTCACCGCTTCCATGCCGGTAAGCAGGTGGCGCGCGGCATCACTACGAAGCCTGAGCCCTCGGCCACTCAAAGCCAACGAAAGAATCACAGATTAGCCGGGGAGATGGCCTTGCCGCGTTTATCGGACAAGCCCGTCGATACGACCGCGATCACACAAAAGAAAGTGCTCTTATTGTCCTTGCGTGGAAACTTGACAATCCGGAGCGAATCAGTGATATTGCCGGGCCTGTAATTTCTCAATTACGACACTCCTTCCTAGAATGTGGAATTTTTTTGACTCCAGCCAACAACCTTACCTGACTCATTACCGATTCCATTTACGCCGACTATAGCAGGAATATTCATGCAAGATAAAGAGCCCGATACTGTATCCACGGACTACCGAGAAAGCCACCTCAGCAAGGGCAAGGATTACGACGGTAATCTTCGCTCCGCCCCATTAGATGCATACATACACAAATGGGAAGAAAAAAATCTTAATACAATCATGGCTCGATTGGATAAAAATAAAATCTCCAGATATCTGGACTTCGCTTGCGGAACCGGCCGAATCACCAGCATCATTGCCAAATACGTAGACAAGGCAAATGGCGTGGATATCTCCGAAAGCATGCTGGAAACCGCGAGAGAGAAACATCCTTCCGTCAACTTCATTCATGCCGACCTGACCAAGGAAGGTACGGATTTAGGTACATTTGACCTGGTATCTTCGTTTCGTTTTTTTGGCAACGCTCAACCAGAACTGCGGGATTCCGCGTTGACTACGATAAACAAATTGTTAAAAAAGGGGGGGTACTTTATTACCAACAACCATAGAACCCCCAACGCGCTTGTATATAAAATACAGAAAGCACGTGGATCAGACCAGGGACTCGACCTGACCCACAAGTTATTCAAGGAACTGCTGGAGAAACACGGTTTCGCGATAGAAACAAAACGCGCTATTGGATTCTGGATTCTTCGGCCTAAATGGTTGTACAACGTAACGGAAAATAGTCGTTATGATGCCATTCTTGAGAGCATATTCCACTACCGGATCTTCTCGCCCTTTTCTCTCGACACAATAATCGTGGCAAGAAAAGTATCAGATATCTAACGATATGAAGATGAGACCTTTTGAGCCGGGCATCGAGAGAGCGAGGGCGCTCTATCGCATCCCACCGGTAGCACCATCCGGAAAAACGCTGGAGGTGTGCATGGAAGGACAGTCCATATTGAGCAAAGTGGCGGACTGGCCCGGCGAGGGAAGATCCATCTGCGTACTCCACCAAGCGAACACGACGCTGCCGGATGAGCATTCCGACGGTTCCGCCAGCAATGTCACCGTTCATCATGCGACCTTACACGGTGATCTGCCCTTTGGAAAAAATACCTTCGACTTGATCATATTGCATGGAACACTCGACCAGCTGCCGCTACTAGCGGAGCCAGACAACCCGATAAGCAGTGCCGAGAAACTCATTGCCAGATTGACCGCCCTTCTCGGTTCAGAGGGCATACTCGCTGGTTGCGTGCAAAACAGATCGAGCATAAAAAACAGCTTGCGCCGCGTCGCCTGGCTGTTCAAGAAACCGGCGGGGCCGGCCGGCACGCCACGTCCGCGCAACTGGCCTCTATCTGCCCTCTCATGCTATAGAGTCGCTGAACGCGGCGGTCTGGTCAATATCAGGATGTTTGGCCTTGTTCCCAACAGGGACGCACCTATCAAAGCCTTCCAAATCGAGCCGAAGATATCTCGAAGCATTGCTAAACGGCAACTCTTCGGCCTGAAGCCACCATTGGTGAGCAGACCACACTACGCAATAAGGCGATTACTCGCGGAAACCGGTGTTGGACACCTCGTGGACGAATCAATTTTCTTTTGGGGAAAAAAGCCTTGATCGAATTAATCGAGGAATTACTTGTTGAAAATAAATTAACAGACAACCCCGGAAAAGCAGCCTTCGATATCATTTTCACCACGGGGAGCTGCCTGCTACTCAACGCATTTATCAACAACGATCAATTCTATCATTTCAAGGTCACCGAGATAGATGACCTGTATCCAGAATATCAGCTGTACCAGGAAGCACGCGAACTCTTCGGTGACTACACGCCAAACATCATTGGCTTTCTAAGAAAAAACGGCTGGGATATCGTACTAACCGAAGGCGTTCACCACCGCGTTCTTTCACCAGCTCGTTTGATGGAAGACAAGTCGAACCTAACACAACAAATCATCAACTTTCTGAAACTCATGACGGCAAAGGGAGGTCCTCCTGCCTCAAAAAACAGGCACAATGACTTCATACAAGAATTGTACGATCATTTCTCTTCTACACAATTCGCCCATGTCATCGAACCCTGGCTGAATAACAGCAAAATCGAATCGCTACCGCATATACGCCAACATGGCGATTTTGCCGTAAACAACATAGCTGAATCCGGTTCCAAGCTCATCATCTTCGACTGGGAAGACTTCGGGAAGGTTGCGTTGCCAGGATTCGATTTATGCATACTACTGGCGTCCGTACTACGCTACGATGATCGCGAAATACTCGCGTTTATTCGCGACCCAAAACCCAAACACTCCACTCTCTCAAACCTGCTGGATCTTTCTAAAGAAGTGGCGGGAATCGCCCCTTCGCTCTTTAAAGAATTAATACCGCTCTACCTCACGATATTTCTCTACTTGAAAAAAGACTATGGCACGTCTATTCAGAAAAACGTAGGAAACCTCATATCGCTGTTGGACAACATAAGGGAAGATACCATGCCCGGGCAATACAGGACTCTTCCGTGAATTCCATGGCGTATGACGCTCTTTGGTTCCTTCGCGATTCCTATGAGTCTCCCCCCCACCCAGGCAATCAATACAGCGTAACCCAAATTTCGGAAAGCGTAGGTTACGAAAACCCCCGCTGCATTCAGTCGGGCCTTGCAAAAGGCGCCAGTGGGAGGCTGAGCTTCCTCCGAGCCGAACGTCGGTAGAGTTGGGCTTCCATGCTTCCTGTATACGGACGGGGCCGTGTTCAGGGCGTGAGTTCTTCCACCTCTTCCTTGCTCTTCATGGAGATGCTGACGATCTTCTTGCCGTCGAGATCCATGCGCATCAGGTCTACCATGCGGATACGGCTGTTGTCATAGGTGCGAAAGTAGAAACGCTTGCGCTTGAGGTCGTTGGCGCTGGTCCAGGTGGTATAGTCCGCCACGATGTTGCCGTGTTCGTCCTTCTCCCGGTCCCGCGCCACACCCTTGGGAATGTCGAAGGAATTCAGCACATGAAAGGCTTGCTTGACGGCGTCCCAGCCCGTCTTTGACGGTAGCACCGCCTGGCTGAAGGCGGCGATGCGCACGAAACGCGATGGCGGCGTGTAGTCCCCGGGAAGACCGAGCATGCCGGCGCCCTGACCGAGGGGTTTCAGCTCTACCGGTCCGAGCTTGAGCGTGGGGGAATTTGTGAGGGCAAGGTTCACGTAGTTGCGCAGGTTGGTCATGTGCCAATCGAACGTGGGGGAGTTGGACATGATCCCCAGCGGGTTATCATATACATGCAAGCGGCCCTTCACATACTCTATGACGATGCTCTTGCCAGTGGCGTCATGCACCACCCAGTGAACCGGCGGCGCGAAGCCCCAGGCGCCGAGCACTACATTGGGCACCACCACCTTGCCGATATTCGTCTTCACCTCTTCCACATCGGCGAAGTTCTCCAGCAGCCAGGATCCCAATTCCCAGGGGGCAAGGGTGCTGCTGGCATCCTTCGAATCGAAGTCCATATAGCCAGCCGTGGTGGGAAAGTAAAAGGTACCCACGGCCAGGCCCTTTTCATTGAGGCCGTCGAAGATGTAGGGTAGACCCACGCCGTTGGCTCCCAGGCTTGCGTACCTGGTTTTCCACTTCATACCCTGCTTGCCATCCGGCGCGGTGCCGGTGCGTGCGTAGCCCCTCGGCACCATGATCACGTCCGAGCCAAGGTCCACGCCGAACTCCAGGGTACGGGCATGAACCACGGTGCCATCCTCCGCCGTGAGTCGCAGCCCGGTGCAGGCCTGGGCAGGCAGCACCAGGCTACCCACCACCAGGATCAGCGCCGCAGTGGCGCCGGTATACCATTTTGACAGTTGGATCTTCCTCATCTTCTTCTACTCCTCCTCGTTGTTTCCTGATGGGCAAATGCCCGGGTGGTTGTTCTGGGTATACTCGTCGCCCATGAATTTTCGGATTTTCGAGAGCGTTCCTCGCGCCCGTGGGCTAGGCGCGGAAGCGAGTCATAGCCCATTCTATGGCGAGTTTCCGCAACAACGCCCAAGGGTGCGAGGGGCGGCCGCAGTGGCCGAAAATTCATGGGCGACGAGTATATGCTCGCCTTACTTCAGGCTGC